>JAFGJA010000238.1 GCA_016929355.1 Anaerolineae bacterium
CGCCGTGCCGCGTGTGATGCACGGGCGTCGAAAGGTCAAACACGAAGCGCCCGCCCGGTTTCAGCGCGCGCCGCACATTCGCCAACAGTTGCGCGCGATTTTCCGGCGAGAGTGGGCAGAAATCGCCGTAGATCAGCGAAATCACGTCGTACTGCGCGACCTCATCCAGCGTCAGATAGTTCTGGTAGCGGTACGTAACCGGTAGATCGTGTTCGGCGGCGTATTCTTTGGCATACGCAATTGAACGCCGCGAATAGTCGATCCCGGTCACGGTCAGACCGCGCTGCACCAAACGGGACGTATACAGCCCCGGCCCGCAGCCCATATCGAGCCATGCTGCGCCCGGTTCCAGTTGCAGATAGTCGAGCAGCCAGTTGATCACCGCTTCGATAGTATCAGGGTGGCGGCTGGCGGCTTCGGTATTGGGGTCCAGATGCGCGGCGAGTAAATGCTTGGAGATATGCGGATCATCCCAGAACAACGGCGCACCGGGCGCGAACGGTTCCGGCGGTGTACTGAGCGCTTCAAGCTGGCGCAGGATGTCAGTTGTCAACGTGATATTAGGTGTGGACGTTTCCGTCATGATAGTATCAATCCTCAATGAGTTATGTGAATACACTGGAATCAAGTACGGCCCGGATCAGGCGCAGCAAACAACAGGCGCAATCCGGCCTAACAGCGAGTGCATTATTGAGGAAGGGGCGTCAGTTTAGCCCGTCAATACATAATATGGAAACGCTCCGGTACAAGGGCCGTATGATGGGATCGAACCAAGTGGCTCGCATACGCCCAGGTGATACAACGCACCGCTAGTATACTGCATCGCGCGCCGTTTGTGGATGGTAATTTTGCTGTATACTAGAGCGAATCGCGTATTCCAGGAAGACACATTATGCTCACCACCCTGATCACCATCTGCTCAATACCTCTCATCATTTTAATACTTTTTTCCCACCAACAGCAAAATATCAGCTATACTAAGGGTCACACATAATCTGGACAAAGAGGGCCTGCCATGACCGACCAAACACCGCCCCCTCAACAACGTATTGACGCGCTGTTGGATGAAGCCAATGCATGTCTTTATTCCGAAACCGCCCATTCCTTCGATCTGGCACAAGAAGCGTTTGGTCTGGCAACGCATCACGCCTACAACGTGGGCGAAACGCGCAGCCTGCGCCAGATGGCAAGCTGCTACATGGTCCGGGGCGAACCGGCAGAAGCGATGCCCTACGCGATCACCAGCCTGACGCTTGCCCTCGAAAATGATCTCCCCTGTGAGGGCGCACACGCCTACCTGACCATCGGCACGCTGCAAAATATGGGCGGCAACTATTCGCTCGCGGCTGAAACCTATATGGACGGGCTTGAATTAGCCAATGCCTGTGATAATCCTACGCTGATGACCTTGTTTCACCACCACTTAGCCGAGGTCTATTACAACTTCAGCGATTATGACTGGCAAATTTACCACCTGGAACAAGCCCTCAATTTTGCCGATCAAGCGGACGATCCGCCGAAGCGCCGTGCGTTTGCCCTCGCCGCGCTGGGATCGGCTTATCTGGGCAAAGACGATTATACAAGAGCCTTGCTGCCACTGACCGAAGTCTTGAATTATGCCGAGAATGAAGACATCTGGTACTTGCAAGCCAGCACGCTCAATACGTTAGGTCAGGTGTATCTTGGCCTGGCGAATTTTGATGAGGCGGATAAGCATTTACAGCACGCGCTCGAACTGGCCGAACACCATAAACTGAGCCAATGGATTATCACCGCCTGGATCAATCTGGCGGATCTGCACATTGCGCGCGGCGAATATGAACCCGCGCTGAACTTTTTACGCGAAGGACTGGACCAGGCGCAAAAATACGAACGCGGCGGGCAAGAACAGGACATTCATAAGCGGCTGGCCGAAACGCACGAACATTTTGGCAATTACCAGCGCGCGCTCGATCACTTCCGCCGGTATCACACGCTGCACCGGCAGGAACATGATCGGGATACACAGACCCGTATCCAGGTGATGAAGATGAAATTTGCGCTGGATGATGCGCGCCGCGAAGTCGAATTTCAACGCCTGCGCAACACATCGCTCCAGCACCAACTCCGCGAACGCGAACGCACCGAAGCCGAACGCCTCGAACGCGAAAAACTGCGGATCGCGTTGGAGGAAAAGCAAAAAACGGAGGCGCTCAACGCCCGCATTTTGGAACAGATCACGCACAAGTTCCGCACGCCATTAACCGCGATCAACAGTTCGGCCAATTTGCTCGCGCGTTACCATGATCGTCTGACCGATGAAAAGCGCGAGAATCACCAGCGAATCATCAATGATTCGGTCACGCGGTTGAATACCATGTTGGGCGACATCCTCGACATTCTGCGCCGCGATCCCGGCCCCTTGCTCGTTGATCCGCACAGTATCACGTTAGGTGATATTTGCCAGGAGGCGATTTTATCCGCAGAAGCAGCGACCCGTAAACTGGATCGCATCCAGTTGCAGTTAAAGTGTGACTCCGTGACTATTCGGACCAGCACGCCGCGCCTGACGACGATCATCACGCATTTGCTCACGAACGCGCTCAAATTTTCTGATGACCCGGTTGAACTGACAATAGCCACCCAGAATGGGCGACTCACGATCACGGTGACTGATACCGGGATCGGCATTTTGCCGGATGAACAAGTCAAAATTTTCGAACCCTTTTTCCGGGGCAGCAATCTCGCGCCGGATTTCCAGGGTTCCGGGCTGGGTTTGACCATCGTTCAGGGCGACGTAATGAACCTCGGTGGAGAAATCGCTTTGCGCAGCCA
>JAFGJA010000239.1 GCA_016929355.1 Anaerolineae bacterium
ATGCGACGTTTCTGGTCGCCTGACGCAAATGCGCGGGATAAACCGGCAGCTATAACACCGCCGCCGCAAATGCCGCTAATCCGTCCAGATCATCCAGCGCGAACCACTGCAACATGACACGCTGCACGCCCACTTCGGCCAAGCGCCCAAGCTGATCGACGATCTGCGCTCCGGTCCCGGCGACCACGCCGCGCGCGCGAATCTCATCGACGGTATCCACCTTACGCTCGCGCAGCATGACCTTGAGCGCCGCGTCATCCTGAGCAAACAGCAAGCCCGTCATCAGCGAGCGCCGCACCTCGCCGGGATTGCGTCCCTGCGCCGCGAGTAATTCGTCCAACTGCACGCTGAGAGCCGCGAACTGCTCCGGCGTCTGGTAGACCGCATTCCACTCGCGCGCGTATTTTGCCACCACCGGCAGCGTCCGCTTGGGACCATTGCCCCCGATCAGGATCGGCGGACCGCCGGGACGTTTGGGGCGCGGCAGCAAGACCGCCTCGTTGAACTGGTAATACTCCCCCTTGAACGTGACCGGATCGTCATGCTGCAACAGGCGCGCGATCACAAACAGCGCTTCCTCAAACCGCTTGAAACGCGGCGCGACTGCGAGCAACTCATAGCTGTAATTGGCGTGTTCGCGTTCCTGCCAGCCCGCGCCGAGGCCAAGCGTCAAGCGCCCGCCGGAGAGATCATCGACGGCGCTCGCCATGCGCGCGGTCATGGCCGGATGCCGGAACGAAACCGGCGTCACCAACGGTCCGAACTCGATCCGCTCCGTGTGATCCGCCAGCCATAGCAGCGACATCCACAATTCGAGCGAGTCATAGTCTGGCGGATTCGGATTGGTAAAGTGATCGGAGCGATACAGCCCCGCAAACCCCAACTCCTCCACCGCGCGCACGAGGGGCCGCCAATTGTCCCAATTTACGCCCGCCTGCCCTTCGATCATAATGGCGATTTCCACGAGTTATTTTCCTTTCCACTCTATATCGCCGCATGTTTCAATCTCCGGCGAACATAACATCTCAGCGGTGAATCACTCCCACCGGATTAGGCCGCAGAAACCGCACCGCCACAAACAGCGCCCCGCAGACCATCACCAGCGACACCGCGAACAAGGGACGATAGCCGAGCGTTTCCGCAATCGTCCCGCCGATAAAGGGCGCGATGAACGTCGCCACCGCAACCACCGTATTCGCCAGCCCCACATAGATCGGGCGCTGATCGGGATTGGCGTAGCCCAACACCCAGTTCAGATAACCGGGCAGGATCGTGCTTGTGGTCAGCCCCGCCACGAAAAATCCGATATACAACGGCGTCGGCCCAACCGCCCCGGCCAACAGCGCGCAGATCGGCAGCAGCGTGACGCTGCTCAACCCCAACCGAATCGCCAGCATATTGCTGCGTGCGCCCAGCCACGTATACGCCAGCGCCCCGGCAACCGTCCCGGCGGTTTGCATAGCGAGCAGCGTCGGCACAGCGACCTCGCTCGAAAGCCCTAATTCCTCGGTGGCGTAGCCGACGTAAAACGGGGCCGCCATCATAAACAGGCTGGTGAACACCCGCATGATGATAAAGGCCCGGAACGGCCCATCATCGCGCAGCACACGCCCCAACTCAGGGAAAAATTCGCCCAATGACGCCACATGCGCAACCGCTTTACCGCCGGGCAGCTCGTGAAAAAACACGCCCACCGGGATCGACAGCGCGAGGAGTCCCCCCGCCGCGCCAAACAGGATCGCGTAATTCGTCGGGAATCCCGGCCCGTCATCGCCCAACACAAGCCCGATCAGCGGCGCGATCAGCAGCATGATCACGCCTGTACCCGCCACCGTAAACCCTAACATGCGCGCGCGCCAGCGTGTATCCAGGCTGGTCCCGACCATATCAGCCCAGGGTACACCGACGAGGCCATCGGCTAACCCGGCGAGACCATAGCACGTGAAAAACGCCACCAGAATCAGATCAGGGCGATCTTTGCCGAGCCAGACCGTGATCGCGGCGAAGATCACAAGCATGAACCGCAATGGAATATTCGGGCCGACAAACAGCCACTTTTTGCGCTCATAGCGGACGACATAACGCGCCACAAACAACTGCGGCAGCGTAAACCCGACGGTAAACAGGTTGCCGGATAACCCGATCAGAATCTCGGAGTCGGTCAGGTGGCGCACAAAGTCGGGGATCACGGTGGTTGCCCCGATGATACTCAGCGCGACGTTAAACAGAAGGTTATCCGCCAGAAAATATCTAAAGTTGCGGCGGTAAATGCGCTCGCGCGATGCGGATGAAAGGACATCGGTCATACTATGCAACAGGACCGAGATACGTAACAGCTAACTCAGTTTCAACCGCTTCATGATCGTGCTGCACCAGCCGAAAACCACGCGCTTCAGGCCGCGCGGTATTGGTTTGCGCCAGGATGTATTTTTCCAATTCAATATCTTCGGGTTGCCCCGCAAATTCCCCGCCACCAATAGCGATGATCTGCTGCATGTCTCCTCCTCTTATTTTTCTCCGTGTCCTCTGTATCTCTGCGGTGAAATCCCTACCGCCGCCAGCGCCTTAACACCATCTTCGGCACGATCTCCGCCTCATCTACGCCCAGGATCAGCGCCGCGCCGAAGAACACACCCCCGCCGATCCCGATTATGCCGATCACCTGCCACAACACGAACAGATCGGGCAGCGCGCGCAAAAAGCCGACCACCGCCGCCGCCATAATCAACGACGCAATCAACGTGCGCGCCGCGCCATCCAAGATGCGCCGGTCATC
>JAFGJA010000240.1 GCA_016929355.1 Anaerolineae bacterium
AACCGGGGATTCTGGCCGGGGGGATTGAAGACTGCCGCGTGCAGTGTATGCGCCGCCAAGTGCTCGACCAGATGGCCGCCGACAAAGCCCCCCGCGCCGGTAATCAATACACGCACGGTGCTCACTCCCTGTAGCGAGAAGAAACAAGAATAATAACGTGGGGGGATTATAGCATGTGGAGATTGCGGCACAACCCTCAATCCCCCGCGCCTAACCTATGTTCGCCTGACAGGTCTATCCTGTACACGTTGGCAGAAATTAGGTTGTGGCTTGTAGGGAAAACAATTATCAGGGATATTGTAGGGGCGACCCGGTGGGTCGCCCAGGGCGAGGCGACGCCTCGCCCCTACAAAACATACATGTACTACTACTCTCCGTTGGCGCGCGCGTGGGCTGCTTCGGTCAGTTCCACCAATGAGTCAAAAGTGCGATTCACGATGGTCCACCCATTGCCATAGCTCACTAACACCGTGGGCGTACCGGTCACGCCGCTATCAAGTGCAAACGTTTCGTTTTGCGAAAGCAACACCGCATACCGGGCTGACGACACACAATCTTCTAATTCATCCGCATCTAAACCCATATCGCGCGCTTGATCGCGCAAGGATGCCAGCGAAAACGCCGCACTGATACTCTCGGCGTCGGCAGCAGCAAACAATTCCTCGCTGTATTCCCAGAATGCGCCCTGTTCACCCGCACATAACGCCGCTTGTGAGGCCAGTTCGGAGAAACCGCGCCCGGTCCAGACCGTTTGCACAAAACCAAACGTGGCCTGTCCGGTCAACACATATTCCTTGATAAAGCGATCCAGATCGCCCCCATGAAAATCCTGGCAATGGGGGCACGCATAATCCGACACCGTGACAAAATGAATCGGCGCAGCCGGATCACCAATGCGTGGCTCGTTCAGCGTGCCAACATAACGCACCACGCCCGGCGCGGCGGTACTTTCTTCATCCAACACGCGCGAATCCGCCGCTTCGAGTTTGTCGTATACCGTCGATTCACCCGCCAACGGCACACAGAAATCAGGAAAGGCCGCGCAGGTGATCGCCTCAACCGCGCCCACATTGTTCCAGTTCGAGATCACAACAATCGCGCTGACCACCAGCGTCACCACCAACACGCCGGTTAAAGCGTTCATCTGCTGGCGAAATTGCTGCTGACGCTGGCGGCGCGTCATCCCGACGGTAAAGGTGGCGCGAGTCGGCCACAGCGAACCAGCATTCGATTCTTGTTGCGTATCTTGCGTTTGAGTCGCCATGAGTTCTACATCCTATCCGTATGATTAATCAAATTTCCTTGATGGAAATTATAAATAATCTGGCAACGGATGGGTAGGGCAAATGTTTAGGAAAAACTCATGTGGCGGGGGATATGAGCGGGGGCAATTGTTGTTTCGTTACAAGAATTGCCCCCGCAAAAACAGCCGGTAATCCTATTCGGCGTTAGCGGCTTCGGTCAATTGGGCGAGCATGTCATAACTGCGATCCCCCAACGCCTGCCACCCACTGCCATAATTTACCAACACCGTCGGTGTGCCGGTCACGCCAGTATCATACGCGAAATTTTCGTTTTCATTGAGCAGCAGCGCATAACGTGACGAGGCGACACAGCTATCCAATTCATCTGCATCCAGGTCCATGTCAAGCGCCCGATTGCGCAGTCCCTTGAGCGAAAATGCTGACCCGATACTCTCACTTTGCGCCGCGTGGAACAATTCATCGCTGAATTCCCAGAAACCGCCCTGTTCACCGGCACAATAAGCCGCCTGCGATGCCAGTTTAGAGAATTCGCCCCCGGTCCAGGTGGTGAGCGCCAAACCAAACGTGGCCTTGCCCGTCAACACATAATCTTGCATGAAACGAGGCAGTGTGGTCATGTGGAAACCCTGGCAGTGAGAACATGCAAAATCCGACACCACGACAAAATGGATCGGCGCGGCGGGATCGCCGATACGCGGTTCGTTCAACTCCCCAACATAACGCACCACCCCGGCTGCCCCTTCGCTCGGCGCATCAAGTTCGCGGGAAGCCGCCGCCTCAAGCCCGGCATACGTCGCTGATGCACCCTCAAACGGCACGCAGTAATCAGGATAGGCTTCACATGCGATCTTCTCAACCGATCCGGCATTATTCCAATTCGCCAGCACGACAATCGCCCCCACAACGAGCGTGACGGTCAACATGGCAATCAGGACAATCATTTGCTGCCGGAACTGCTGCTGACGCTGGCGGCGCATTTTACCCACCGGGTATGTGACCCGCGCAGGCCAGGGCATTCCCTGGGGAATGGATTCCTCTGGATATTTTGTTCTCGTTGGCATACGTAATTGACTGCTTTCTGGTGATACACGATTCAAAGATGCCCTAAAATCTACCGCACCATTGAGGGGTGTCAAGTTTTAGCATCCAGACTCATGATAGCATCGCGCACGATCTGCGCGCTGGCCCGGAGTTGGGTATATTCCGCATCGCTGAGACTAAACAGGCACGTTGACAGCACCCCCGCCCCGCCAACCAGATTCGGTAGGGCAACCGTCACCTCTGGCACGCCGCACACATCCTCCAGCGGCGTACAGATCGTCAGCAAAGACCGTTGATCGCGCAGGATAACATTGACGATCTGAGCCAACGCGCTGCCGATCCCGTAATAGGTCGCGCCTTTGCCATCGATGATATGATAGGCCGCGTTGCGCACCTGCTCATCAATCTGCTGTTTCGCCGCGTCCGTCACTTCCTGACCGTGTTCCACGCAAAATTCATCAAGCGGAATACCGCCGATGCTGATCTCGGACCACGCCAGCACTTCCGAATCGCCATGTTCGCCCAACACGTAAGCGTGAACGTGGTGCGGATCAACCCCGATATGCTGACCGAGCAAGGTCCGAAAGCGTGCTGTATCGAGTGTCGTGCCAGACCCGATCACCCGGCGGCTCGGTACGCCAAACGCTGCCGCCTCGCGCGCGGCCAGATGCGTCATGATGTCTACCGGATTAGTCGCCACGACTAACACCGCATCCGGCGCATGTTTCAGAATACTGGGCACGATGCTGTGAAATACCGCCGCGTTGCGCTCCAACAGTTCCAGGCGCGTTTCGCCGGGTTTCTGCGCTACGCCCGCCGTGACGATCACCACTGCCGCACCTGCCAGATCAGCGTAACCACCCGCCCGCACCTTAACCGGATGTGCAAACGGAGTCGCATGGGTGAGATCATCGGCTTCAGCTTGCGCGCGTTTGGCATTGAGATCAACCAGCACGATCTCACGCCCGATCCCGCGCATGACTAACGCATAGGCCGCCGTTGCGCCAACCGTCCCCGCGCCAATAATACCGATCTTCATCGCTGTGCCTCCTTGTTGACTATACACCCTTATGGAGAAAACAATTCAAACGCGCACAATGTAGGGGCCGACCAACGTGTCGGCCCAGGGCGAACACATTGGTTCGCCCCTA
>JAFGJA010000241.1 GCA_016929355.1 Anaerolineae bacterium
CGAAACTCGATGTCTTTGCGCGGCTTTGTCGCGCCGGGAGCACACATTGGTGCTCCCCTACGACAATCTTTTCAAATGGTCTCTCAGTCCATTATATATAGCGCGGTGGGGATCAGGCTTTCGCGCCGGAATCGTCCGCCTCATCTTGTGGGGCTGACTTGGCGGCTTCCTCACGACGTTTCAAAATAATCTCCTGCGCTTCGTGCAGATCGTGAACCATCGTCAGTTTACTGGCCTGTCCATACACCCGTTTATAGACGCCGACCACTTCTTCCATGAAGATCGGCGATCCGACCATGACGACTTCGCCACTGTTTGGATGCACATAGGGCGGGGATTGCGCAATTTTAGGCAGATGACTGATCGCGCCTGGCGGAAGTTGTGTATCACGAAAATCAGCGATCACATCAACCTTGTGATCCACGCTGTCAAGAAACTGTTCTTCCGTCGGCAAATTCGCCTCTAGATCGCGCCATGTCCAACCCGGCTGGTATGTAACACGCATAATGGTTTTTGCGTCGTCATGCCATTCAGTGACGATATGGGCCATAACAGTAAACCTCACAATGTTGTATGATTATCCCGTTCCTATTATACATCAATTTAGAAACACCATGACCTTTGGCAAACGCCTCTTGGCTGCCTGCGCCACTGCGCGCCCATTCCACACCTACAAAACAATTTCGCGCATCTCGTCGATCAGGGGATTACCCGCATAATAACCGTGATACTGCTCCGGCATCAGCGCCGCCAGCGCACACATAATCCGTTCCGTGTACGCCTCAAGCTCATCCCCTCTGGCGCGGCCCTCCGGCAAGCGGAACGGTTTGCCGATCCGCACGGTGACTTTAGGGCGAGGATGCTTGAGAATTTTCTCCTGGCCCCAACCCGCCATCGGCACAATCGGCACATTGGCGCGCGTAGCCACATACGCCACCCCGCCTGTCCCTTTGATCAGACCGCCGGTTTTGCTGCGCGTGCCTTCAGGGGCCATCGCCATCACCGTATCCCCGGCTTCCAACACGCGGATCATATCGCGCAGCGCTTTACGATCCGCCGAAAACTGCTCGATCCAGAGCACGGAATAGAGTTCAAAACCGGGTTCTTTCCAGGTTCCCTGATATTTACGCGCGGCCAACCCCACCGAATCCGCCGGAAACGGATAGTGCATGGCGGGCACATCCCAATAACTCATGTGGTTGGAAGCAGCAATATAGGGGCGCTCCTGGGGAATATTTTCCTTCCCGACCAGATTATACCGGCACACAAGGAACAACAACGCGCGTTCGGCCTGCCGGATATAACGCCAATGCGCGGACGCGGGCCAATCGGCGGGCCTATCTTTGGGGGGATGCGTGAACATCACAAGACCTCCGTAGGGCAATTCTCCAAGTATGCCGCCAGCATACCGCATCAGCCACCCGTCCGCCAACCGGCGAGTAAAGCAATCCCGGATGGGGTATGCTTTACCTCACCCCCTAACCCCCTCTCCACGCATGGCGAGGGGGAATCAGGTTGTCGCGTCGAGAAATTACCGTGCAAAGGAACAGATTATGACTCGATTAGCTCTGCTCGCCGACATTCACGGCAATGAAGTCGCACTCAAGGCCGTACTGGACGATATAGCCGCCTACACCCGCGTGGATCAGATCGTGGTGGCGGGCGATGTGGTCAACTGGGGACCGCATAACGTGGCCGTGATCGAACACATCACGCGCGCAGGGTGGGCCGTGCTGCGCGGCAATCAGGAATGGTATATACTCGATCAGGATACACCCCGCGCGCCGGAGATGTGGAATCGCTACACTGTCGCGCGCTGGACCCGGCAGCAGTTGGGATCGCATTGGCTGAACGTGATCGCCACCTGGCCGGATGCGCTCGCGCTGCGGTTCCGTGATGCGCCCACGCTGCGTGTCGTGCATGGCTCGCCAAACAGTCATTTTGAGGGGATTTTCCCGCGCATGAGCGATACCGAGATCGCAGCCATTCTAACCAATGTAGAGGAAGAAACCGTCATTGCCGCGCACACGCACCTCCCCCTGGACCGGCAAGTGGAGCGCTGGCATGTGCTGAATCCCGGTTCGGTGGGAATGCCGCTCGATGGCCGGATGGAAGCAACTTACCTGATTCTGGATGGCGATTGGTCCGGCTGGCGGGGCACACTGCGCCGCGTCCCGTTCGATCCTGAACCGATTCTGCGCGAGTTTGCGCGCCTTCATTTTGCGAACATCTGCGGCGCAACCGGGAGACTGGTCATCGAGGAATTCAAAACGAGCCGCTTGCACGTACTGCCCTTCCTCGTGTGGAGCCGCGAGCATCCCGACGAACCGGAAGATGTGCTGCTGGCGCGTTATCTCGCGGGCGAAGTCGATCCCTGGGCGTATACGCCCCCCGATTACCATATCAATCTGTGATCAAGCCGCGATCTGCGAGATGGTTTACCTTTGCCTTTCTCTGCGTTCTTTGCAAACTCTGCGGTGAAACAAATTTGAAGGAGATTTTCCGCCTATGACCGCCCGCGACTACTGGCCCACCGCCGACTGGCGCACCGCCGATCCCGCCGATCACCATCTGGACGCGCCGCACCTGGATCGCGCCTGGGACTATCTGCGCGCCAACGTGCCCCATATAAACAGCTTATTGATCGTGCGCGGCGGCTATCTGGTCTACGAGCAGTACCGGGATGAAGCCTCCGGCGCGGCTGTGCCCCGCAACACCAAATCCATGA
>JAFGJA010000242.1 GCA_016929355.1 Anaerolineae bacterium
CGTCTTTCATCGCTATTGACTGCGCCTGTCCAGTCCCCTCCCGCGTCCTTAACGTGTGTTTTTGCCCGATTCTGCTAGTCTCCTTTATTGACCAGTTGCCAGCAGACGTTAATATATAATATGTCTCGCTTTTTTCCTTCTAGATCTCTGCGCAACATCCGAAAAGGCGCGTTTGGCAGTGAAGTCCCCCTTGCCCCTCTTCCATCTTGGATGGAGAGGGAAGAGGGGGATTTAGGGGGAGAGGGGTGAGGCCATATAAATGCGCCTCGCTTGAGGAGTTACATACAAAGGAAAATTACCATGACTTTTTACGGCGGTATTGAAGGCGGCGGCACAAAGTTCGTCTGTGCGGTGGCGGATGATCAAGGTACGATTCTGGTCCGCGAGCGGTTCCCCACCGAAGACCCGGCATCGACCATCCAGCGCGCTATCGACTTTTTCACGCGCTATCAGACTGAGCAAAACATCACGCTGGCGGGCATCGGGATCGCGTCATTCGGCCCGGTAGACCTGAATCCCGCTTCGGAGCATTACGGGTACATCACGACCACACCCAAACCCGGCTGGCAGTTTGCCGATTTTGCGGGTCGGGTTCAGCGTGCGTTTCCCGATATTCCGGTGGGTTTTGATACGGATGTGAACGGCGCAGCGCTAGGCGAACAGCGTTGGGGCGCGGCGCAAGCGTGGGATGCGTTCATATACATCACTGTTGGGACCGGCATCGGCGGCGGGGCGATGGTCAACGGCAAGCCGATTCACGGTCTTATTCACCCGGAAATGGGCCACATTCTGCTGCCCATGCGCGCTGATGATCCCCTGGATCGCGGCGTGTGTCCCTTCCATCCGAACTGTCTGGAAGGGCTAGCCGCCGGACCCGCCATTGCTGCGCGGTGGAATGCGCCCGGCGAAACCCTCCCCGCCGATCATCCCGCCTGGGATTTGGAAGCGTACTATCTCGCTCACGCCATCGAAGCGATGATGTGCGTGCTTTCGCCACAGGGGATCATTCTCGGTGGCAGTGTGATGCACCAGCAGCAGTTATTCCCAATGGTGCGTCAAAAAGTCGTCGATCTGCTCAACGATTATCTCAAGCATGATCGCCTCAAAACGTTCGAGGATGTAATCGTCCCACCCGGTTTAGGCGATAACGCGGGCGTGATGGGTGCGATTGTGCTGGCGATGAACGCGGCGGAGTAATGATGCACGGGCAGATAATAGCCCTTGCTGTACATAATTCCCCCTTGACGCCATGCTGCAATTTAGATAAACTTCTAATTAGATGATCATCTAATTCGATATATAATAAAAAAAGGGAGCATCATGGCGATCTTAACCTTTGACACCCTGCTCAATTTCCTGAAAACAGCCGGGGATGAAACCCGCCTCAAGATCATGTGCATCCTGAGCCGGGACGAATACAGTGTCGGTGATCTGGCCGGTGCGCTGGACCTAACCGCGCCGACGATCTCGCACCATCTCACCAAATTGCGCGAAGCCGGACTGGTGAATCTGGCAATTCGGGGTAACACGCACTACTACCAGCTTAACACGTCCATGATTGAGCGGATGAAGAATAATCTCTTCACCCCTAAGATGATGGCCGAAATGGGCGATCACATTCTGATGGGAAACTCGCGTGAATTGTTCCAGCAGCGCGCCGAAAATGCTCGCGCAAAATCGTATGGTTGGCTTGATGATCTGGACATCAGCGAAGAGGATCGCAAGGTGCTGCGCGATTACACGCATAACGGGCGGCTCAAGCAGATTCCGTCCAAGTTGAAAAAGCGCACGGTGATCTTGCGCTGGCTGGCGACCAAATTCGCCCCCGGTGTGACCTATACCGAGCGCGAGGTCAACGGTATCTTGAAAGCGGTGCATGAGGATTACGTCACGCTGCGCCGCGAATTGTACGAATGTGGGTTCCTGGGACGTGAGGGCGGCGGTGGTCGCTACTGGCGCGTTGAGGATCAGCCTTGAAATCGTATCAGGAAAACAGAGGCCCACAACTGGGCCTCTGTTGCGAATCCGCAGGGGGTTGTTTTTAGGGATAATAATTGATTATAATTAATGAAGAAATTAGACGGAACTGAATAATACTTGATCAAAATGGGCCGATAACTGAGAAAGGGTAAGCACGATGTCGGATAAGTTCAAATTTGAGAAATTGCCGGGTGAACCCATTGTTGTGTTCACAGCGTTTGAAAGCTATCGCATGGCACAGGATGCACAATTGTCGGTGGAAGCCACCTTTGAATTTTTCGATGCGCTGGACGAACCAACAAACTATATCCTTAACTGGCTGGACCTTAACCCGCTTGACATTGAGGATGTGAGCGTCGGCGCAATGGCGGTTGCGTTAGCCGAGAATCCCATTTTTAAGCACCCCAAAATGCGGAAAATTATTTTCGTAACAACTTCCGAGATATTTATATTGGCCGCCAGGGGATTGGATAGCGACACCTACGGTCATATCAAAATTGATGTTTTTCCCACGCTGGACGAAGCGTTACAGTATGCGCGCCAATAATCCGGTACTTTTCCGGTAGGCGCTCAACTCCGGCGCTTCCACGTTCCGTCTGTTAGCCGCCAGATGATGGTGGAGGTAGTCCCCGCGTCCGGCTGGATCACCTCCACATAAGCATACGTTTGCGACTCCGCATCCCGCGTAATATCAACGCGCTGCACCTGCGGGGCAGGCAGCGCCGCATACGCTGCATCCTCTTGACGGCGGGCCGCCTCGCCCGCCGCGTATATGTCATTCAGATCGTACAGGTCCAACAGATTGCCCGTACCCGGTTGCATCAGAATCCGTGATTCGAGATCAAGCCGCCACTGAAAATAACTCCGCCAATCCAGTGCCGCGATCTGTTCCACTGGCAGCGCGGATAAGGGCGCGCCCAGCATCACCGTAACGGCGCTATCCAGCGTAGACGCGGTGGGCAAGGCGGTTAATACGGCTTGTGGTGCATTGGCCCCATAGAGCGCGATCAACGATTCCATGAAACCCAACTGCGGCTCATCACGCAGCGCATTGCCAAGCCAGCGCGCGAAGTCATCATAGAGCCAGACGGCATCACTATTTTGCGGCAGCGTGCCGTAATTCAAGCGCAGCGCCAACAAACGCCCCGCGATCTCCCGCGCGATCTCGGCTTCGCGCTCCGGCGCAATCGCCACATCTGCCCGCGCCCGCTCCACATAGGGCGAAGTGACGATCAGCGTCCAATAATCGGCGGACGACCACGCAATCCGGGCGGGCCGTTCCGCGACGACTTTGATAGTCATCTGAGGCGGCAGCGTCACACAGTCTAATTCTGCGCAGCCAGCCGTGATCCACGATTCGATTTGTTTGGCGAGCGTCTCCGCAAAGAGGCTGTCCAGCGTGCGATAGTCAACCTGCACCCGGTCTGTCTCAATCTCGCGCTCATTGCCCCAGAAGGTGAGATCATCCGGTACGCGCCGCCACCCGATCTGATTACTTGATCCGCCTTCCTCGTAAAACCAGTAAAACCACATGACCTTATAGGGAATCCCGTCGATGATCTCGCGCAGGATGACGCGCCCGCGATTCTCATCGATTTCCACGTCCAGCACATCCCCCGTAAGCTGGATGCGTCCGGCTTGTTTGAGCAGTTGGTAATTGGCGTAGGCTTGCTCTTGTTCAAAGATGAACGCATCGCTGGCACTGCGTTGGATGTCCATGTAATTGGCAAAATTCCCGATACGCAGCGCGGTCACTTCCGCCTGGGCCGTATCGATTAAATCCTGCCGCAGTTGGTTATCCACCTTGAGCAACCGCCACACAATCGCCCCGCCAACGATGCCGATGATACAGGCCAGCGTCC
>JAFGJA010000243.1 GCA_016929355.1 Anaerolineae bacterium
CTGTGCTCTTTGTGTCTCTGTGGTGCAATGATTTTTACCGACTATCCCACGAAAAATAGCGCGGTTCGGTTATATCATGCTCATCCAGCACATTGAATTCAGCATCAACTGCCCCCACTGAAATCGTCCACCGGAACGTATGCCGTTTGCGATCATCCGGCTGCCAACCGCCCGGCAAACTATAAAAGGTATCCGGGACCAGCGCCTGATAATCTTCGCCCGTATCCATGTCATACACCCGCACCACATACCGCTCATTCGTCGCCAGCGTACCGGTTCCGTTCCAGCGCAGCGTCACGATCTGATCCATGTTAAAATGCGTACCATCTTCCGGCGCGATCAAATACGGCGCGTTATAGGTCGATGTCGGCAATGGCGTCGGCGAGCGAAAACTGGGCGTCGCCGTTGATTCGGGCGTCGGGATCGGCACGGGTACGCGCATCGACTGCCCTTCATACAACATGACCGAGCAGTTTGGCCCCCCGTAAGTTTGCCCGTAATCGCACTGGTAAAATTCAATTTCCGGGTTTACCTGCGACAAAATTTCAACCGTCGTGCCATACAAATAGGCAACACTGGCGATAGTTTCCCCAGATTGCACCTCGTGCCACGCCAAACCGGGCCGCAGCGTCGGTTCCACATTTTGATACTGCGCCAATCGATCCGGCGTGCCGAACTCATTCAGCACCAGATCATCAGACGTAGTTGTATTGGCGGTAGTGCCTGCATCTGAACCTGCATTCGAAGCGGCATCCGCGCCCGTATTCGCTGAAACCGGCTCACCACCGGGTGTTGCTGTCGGCCAGGGAATTTCGAGCGTCTGCCCCTCGCGTAATTCAGCAGCGCTTTCCATACCGTTCAGTTCAAGAATCACATCAACCACCGACCAATCCACATGACCGCATTTCAGTGCCATCTCAAAAAGTGTTGCACCGGCCCAGGCAGTCTGGTAACAAGGTTCCGGTGTCGGCGTGATCGTCGGTGAGGGCGGCACGGGCGTGATCGTCGGCAAATCAAGCACTCTAGGCGTGGGCGATTCCACTGTAGCCACTGGTGTGCGCGGCGTATTGGTGGGAATAACCGACGGCATCACCGCCTCTGGCGAATGTGTTTCATCCCCCGGCGTAGCGGGCAAAGTTTGGTCCAGTGGCACAGTGAACACCTGATCCTCCGCATTCCCCTCATTATCGCCGGAATCATCACCTAAAAAACGGCTGATCACCACCCCCAGAACCAACCCCAACGCCAACGCCAGGATAATCCCCCCCACCAACATTAACCGCCACATGCGCCGGGAGAGATCGCCCACATACAGATCATCATCGCCCAGCGTAGGATCGTAAAGTGATGGTGCGCCTTTGACCGCATGACGCTCAACCGATGGCATCGCGGCAATCGGTGTCAATTCACCCGGCAGCATCGCCCCGCAGATCGAGCATTTGCGAGCGGCAAGCGGCTGCCCGGCCCCGCAAATCGGACATTGTTGGGTAGACCGGCTCTCACTCACGCGCTGCTTCCCATGTATAACCCAAACACTCGGTTCAACATTCCCATTAGTTACCAAGACCAATTAATCACGCCGCATTATACCAATTTACACCTGTTCTCCCCATCCCGAACACCCTACGTCTGATCAACGCTACAGCTTTTTGAGACTTTGTGTTAACATTCAGTCCGTTCCAAACTCAGCCGCACACAGAAAGGTTTCGCACATGCGCGTTGTGATTAACGAAGCGCAAATCAAGCGCAATCGCCAGTTCTCACACATACTTGTCATCGTCAGTCTGGCCGGGATGGTGATCGGGTTCTTCTACAATTTCTCCGCCGATCCCAGCCAGAGCAGCCAGATCACCTGTTTTGTTATGCCCCTGCTGCTTTTGATGACCCTCACCTCTGTTCGCATGTCCAATAACTGGATACGCGAACCACGTCCCGAAAACGTGCTGTCAGACGGGCTTAAAGGCTTCGGGCAAAAATACACCGTCTTCCATTACCTGCTGCCCGCCCCGCACGTCCTCATCGCGCCGGAAGGCGTTTTTACGATCAGAACCGTGTGGCAGGATCGCCCCTACCGGGTTGAGGGCAAAAAATGGCATGGCGAAGAGGGGCTAATGAAGAAGATTGGCGGGTACATGCGCCAGGATTTGATCGGCAACCCCTTCCAGGATGCGCTTATCGAAGCGCAGCAAGTCCAGAAAATGGTGGACAAAATCGCGCCTGATGCGGGTGTCGAAGTCCAACCCCTGATCGTTTTTATCCATCCCGCCGCCAGTTTTGAAGCCGAGGACCCCTTGTTCCCGGTCCTGTATGCCGACAACAAGAAGAAGCTCTCGCTCAGAAATTACCTCCGCGATCAAAAAGACGCAGGCCGCGCTACTCTGACTGACGAGGCCCTTGATCAGATCGATGAAATGTACAAATTGGTCACACGCGCCGAGATCGCGGCAATGTTGGGCGAGACACTCACCGATGATGAGGAAACCGAAGACTTCATCGCTGATGAACTTGACGATGAACCGTCCGCAGAACCCATCGAAGAAGGCGAAGTCGGCACGGTCTTTGTCGCCCAGGCGGGGCAACTCTTTTACATCGGGGTTGCTGAAGACCTGATCGGTGATGAACTGGAAGCGTTGCAAGAAGAAACGGACAAAGAGGTCGAACTCATCCACTCATTTGAGACTCCCAATCCGGCTAAAGTGGTTAACGATCTACAGCGAAAATTCGCGCGTAAAAAACAAAAAGATAACTGGTACGGCCTCAGCCAGAAAGATATTTCGCATCTGAGATCACGTTAATAACCCAATGACCGACCCTCGCGCCCGGCGTTTTGCTTCGCTTATACTGCTCACCACGCTGCTCGGACTTGCGTTCGGGCTGCGCGTGTTTCGGTTAGATGCGGTTCCCCTGCGCGGAGATGAAGCGTTCGCCGTGCGCGTCTGGGCCGATTCGCCCGCCACCGTCCTCCGCGATTGGTTCGACAGAGAACCGCATCCCCTGGGCACATTTTTGGGTTTCTGGGCGTGGCAAA
The DNA here is from genome assembly GCA_016929355.1 of Anaerolineae bacterium. Lineage (GTDB taxonomy): Bacteria > Chloroflexota > Anaerolineae > Aggregatilineales > Aggregatilineaceae > JAFGJA01. The sequence continues at coordinate 3,029 of JAFGJA010000243.1, forward strand.
ACGTCGCCGGGGATTCCGAATTCGCCATGCGCTATCTCGCGCTGCTCGGCAATCTGATCGGAGTCGCCGCCGTTGCCGCTTTAGCTAAACGCCTGTTGCGCAGTCAATCCGCCGCGCTGTGGATCGCCCCAATCGCCGCGCTGCTATGGGCCATCAACCCATTTCTGATCTGGCACGCCCAGGACGTGCGCAATTATGCGATCTGGGCGGGACTTTCCCCACTTGCGCTGTGGCTATTTCTGCGCGCAGCAGACTCCAACCGCCCCCGCGACTGGACTCTATACGCGCTGGCCGAACTGATCGCGCTGTATACGTTTTTCCTCGAAGCGTTTTTTGTGATTGTCCAGGCCATGTATTTAATGTCCCTCCAGAACCATTGCAAACGCCAAACGATAACGCGCGCGTTGTTCGTGTGGGCCGTCATCGGCATTCTGCTGATTCCCTGGTTCATCCAAATCTATCTACTCTCCGGCAGTGGCTATGAAGGAACCACCAAAGCCTCCGATCCGCCCCAACTCATCACCTGGTTTATCCCGGTTCTGTTTGGCGGCGAAGACCTCCACGCGCCCTGGGATACGATAATCACAGCGCTCTGGTTTGGCTTTTTCGCATTAACCCTATGGATCGGGATCACACGCCGGGATCGCGTGCGTTTGTTTCTCGTCGCGTGGCTCATTGTGCCCATGCTCATGCTGCTCATTGTCGGATCACGCATGGCCGTGTTTCACCCGCGCTACCTGATCGCGCTCACCCCGGCGCTGCTGTTTGTCATCATTTCAGGACTAATACGCATTACACAGCAACCAATCTCCCCCTCTCCAGGGTTGGAGAGGAGGTCGGGTGGCGAGGTCATAGTACGCATTGCCGCATTGCTAATTCCTCTTATCGGTGTGACTACCCTACCCGCCTACTATCGCGGCGATCATCCCAAAGCGGCCAATTGGCCCGCGCTGGCGACCTATCTCACCACGCGCGCCCGCGCTACGGATGAGATCATCGGCCCCAATCCCGATCCCGCGCTAGGCTATTACTATCGCGGCGGCGCGCATGAATTCGGCCTAATACCAGATGTAGACATCAGCGCACAACTACGCTCCGAACTCAATTTTTACGATACCTTCTGGTTGATCGGGCGCGATCCCGATGCCGAACAATTTCTGCACGACAACACGCAATTCATCAGCTTTGACGAAATCCCCGGCTTTCCGATCATGCAGTTTCGCACATGGGACGTTGATCCCGATGAGATGCAAGTCGAGACAGCAATCATGTTCGGGAATATTGTGCATCTGCGCGGCTACACAGTCCAGGGACCGGACTCAGCAATACACGCGATCACCGTTCTGCTTTATTGGGAACCGATCCGGCAAACGGACACGGAGTACAAAGTTTTTGTGCATCTGGTCGGACCGCCCCACCCCGGCCCGCTCTGGGATCAGGATGACGCTCGCCCGATGGACGGGTTTGCCAGTACCCGCCAGTGGGAAATCGGCACACTCTACCGCGATCCGTATCATCTCCTCGCCCCCCCGTCCACCGACCTCGCTCCCGGCACGTACACGATCCAGGTCGGCTTTTACGATCCCGCTACGAGTGATCGCTTACCGGTCTTCGATGCCGAAGGAAACGAGATCGGAGATAGTTATTCGATCATGACGTTTGACTGGCCGCTCACGCCATAAAAAATGAGCCACCTCGTTTTGAGATGACTCCTATTCTCTCCACACACGAAATCTTATAGGAAAAACCGTTCAGATGTGCATATGGTAGGGGCCGACCAGCGTGTCAGCCCAGGGCGAACACATTGGTTCACCCCTACGTAATCATACGGTTTTAGGCAAACATTACCCGTTCAATTCCTCCAAGCGCGCTTCCCACTTGGCGTACATTTTCTCGTACACCTTCTCCGAGATTTCGCCCGACAATAATTTCGCGTCCAACTGATCCAGATACGCCTGAATCTCCTCCACCGTCTGGGGCGTTGCCGGGGCCGCTTGCGGAGCGGGAACCGCTTGTTGCTGCGGTGCTTGCTGACCACCCTGCTGCTGATTCATCATCTGCTGCATCATCTGCATCATCATCATTTGCTGTTGTTGCTGCAATGCGGCGGCGTCAGGATTCATCGCTGCGCCGATCTGCTGCCCAACGCCCAGGCCCACCCCTGCGCCCGCCAAACCACCACCCATACCGGTATTCGACGCAGCATTGTCAGCGACTTCTAAACGGCGAATCCGCTCGTAGGTGTTGAAATCAACATAATTGCGTAGTTCTTCGGTAGAAACTTCCTTCGCGGTGAACGGCTTCGCCTCAAACGCCTTGATCCGCATCCCGATTGCGTCAAACTGCTCGTTGAGCTTCGCCAGCGCCGCCCCTTCAAGGTCTTGCAGCAGGCGGTTAGCATCCATAATGCTCTGCGCCCCCGAATTCGAAATCAAGGTCGCCAATTCACCCAACAGCATCGACTGAATCCGCTCCCGAACATCGCCCAGGCGCGTGATCGGTTTGCCCACGCCATACTGTTTCATGAACCGCTTTGCATCGCTGACGCCAATGTCGATCACACCATGCGTAATCAACAGCACCACGCCGACGCCTTTCCCTGGCGTTTCCAGCACAATCGGCGGATTCGTACCCCACGGCACTTGGGGCATATCCTTCAGATTGACAAAATACAGGTCCGCCGTAAATGGATTGCGGCCACTGGTCACGAATCCGATCACACTCGACAGAATCGGCAGATTCGCCGTACTGATTGTATGTGATCCTGGCCCCAAATCATCCAGCACTTCGCCCTGGCGCACAAAAACCGCCGCCTGACTTTCATTGACGATGACCTGCGATCCCATCCGCCAATCGCCACCGCCGCGCTGTGGTTCACGGTAGCATAACTCGTCATCCATCACATTGACATGATCAACAACATCGATAATGCGTGGCATTGTTATTTCTCTCCTATTCAACGAACCCGTTTAATACATCTTCGCGCAGACCGTAAGCTTCATTGGCTTCAATCGTCAGCGCATCCAGACTGGCAATCGCTTCATTCACCCCGCTATTCGCCAGCGCCGCGTTTTGTAGTTCATCCAGCGCCGCGCCGAACTTGGTAACATAATCGAGCAGCGCTTGATCAAACGCATAAATAATCTCTAAATCGGTTGGTTTGATTTTTACCGCGTCAAAGAAACCCGAATAACCCGGTGTATCGGTGGCAATCCGGTCAACGAAAGTTTGCAACTTCGTTTTAGCGCTGCGCGTTTTGCTCATGTAGGACAAGCCACCCGCATCAACCAGCAATTTTTCGATATTCGCCAATCGCGTCACTTGCTGCCGCAATTGATCCGCCACATGCTCGCGCATCATGCGATCCGCTTGCCGCCGCGCACTCAACTCCATATAGCCGCGAAAGCCCGGCATTTTTGCCGCCAGGTTTTGCAACGACCCACGATCTTGCACAATTTTTGAATATAGATCGTTCATGATAGAAGATTCCTCCTGAATACTTCCGACTGCTCCAAGCATACAACAGAGCTACGTCCGGCACAAACCCGCGTTATAATGTTGCTGTTGGCTACTGATGATTGTAAAGGAAAAGTTTTCATGGGCGCAAAACAACAAGGCGCAGATGCCACTACCGGACGTTGGCTGACCATTCCCCGTACCCTCTGCTTTATCACGCATGGGGATGATGTACTGCTGCTGAAACGCAGCGAACACAAACGCATTTTCCCCGGCCAATACAACGGCCTCGGCGGGCACATCGAGCGCGATGAAGACCCCTTAACCGGCGCAATCCGCGAAATGCAAGAGGAAACCGAACTTGATGTAACCAACGTTCGTTTTCGCGGCATAATTCACGTCGATGCCGGCCAGTCCACCGGGATCATGGTGTTTGTCTTCAGCGCTGAAGCTGAGTCCCGCAATTTCACCGACTCAGATGAAGGCACGCTCGAATGGATTCCGCGCGATGCGATTTATGATCTGCCGCTCGTGGAAGATTTACCGATTCTGATCCCACGCCTGTTTGAGACTGAACCAGATGGCTCACCGGATTCCGCGCCATTTTTCGCCCATACCAGCTATGATGCCGATGACGAGTTAATCATGCTCTTTGCCAACACGGATTAAAAAGCATCTACTCACCGCCCGTTGCATCAAGCCAGTGATCATCGTGTGCCGCATCCAACGCGGACAGTTCAATCGTATTATCAAGCCGCGCCCGCCCGCCATCAATCGGCAAATGCACGGTGAAGGTGCTGCCTTCGCCTTCCTTGCTCTTGACCGTGATCGATCCGCCGTGACTCCCGATAATGTGTTTGGCAATTGCCAGCCCCAAACCGATCCCTTCGAACACGAATTCCCCGATCCGATCTGTGCGCTCAAAACGGGTGAACAGACGCGGCATAAAGGACTCGGCAATGCCCACGCCCTTATCAATGAAATCCACATCCACCCACCCTTCGCGCCCATGCAGCGCGATAGTCACTTCTTCACCTTTTGGACTGAACTTAGCGGCATTTTCGAGCAGTTCGGTAAATGCGCGCGTCAACCCATCCACGTCCGCCTGGATCGTTGGCAAATCAGAAACTGACTCAACTGTACAATCATGCAAATCGACTTTGGCGCGCACCTCATCGATCACCGTATCGAGCAGCGCAGGCAAATCCACCGGGCGTAAATTCGGCTCGATCAACTCGATTTCCTGCACAAAGAGCAGATCATTCACCAGACTGATGATCCGGTCCAGATTCGCACCCACTTTTTCTAACCCCATCGCCAGCGCCGGACCTTGCATCAGTCCCTTTTGCAACAGTTGCATATAGCCCCCGGCGGCGGTTAAAGGCGTTCGCAATTCGTGCGCCAGCGACGTTAAAAACTCCGAGCGGACTTTATCCTGATGCCGCAGTTCCTCATACGCGCGCTCAATCTCTTCTTTTTGCTCGCGCATTTCGTCAAGGGCCGTCGTGTCATTGTTGCGCATCCGCTCGATCAACGTGCGCATAATGTTGAGCATCATCTCAGGATTTGCCTGGATCGCTTCGTCAAAAGCGCTCTTGTCGATTTCCAGCACCGTGACATCTGTCAGCGCGCGCACATTGGCGTTACGCGGGCTGCGCTGGACCAGGGCCATCTCGCCAAAATACACACCCGGCCCACCCGTGCGCAGTTGACGTTCTTCCTCATCTGTAAATTGTTTGGTGAATTCAACCTCGCCGCTATCGATGATATAGAACGTCTCGCCATACGCGCCTTCACGACAGATCAACTCGCCCGCCGCAAACGCACGCTGCCGGGTCAAGGTTGCCAATGGCGCTAATTGAACGTTCAACAAATCAGGAAATGCTTGCTGCAAAATGTCAACCGGGTTAATAGTCATCCTAATCGCCTTGCTCACCATACCGGAGTTACTCTAGATATTCCGCCAAAATCACAACCTGCGCAAGTAAAAAATGGTTAGGGTTAGGTTTCGCTAAAACTTGCGCATTGGACCGATTCCATACTACACTTCAAGCGGTTAAGGTTGGGTTAGGTAAAAAATTTATGATGAAGCTCTCGCGTACAACATCAAAATGGATCTGGTTCTCGCTGGTGATCGCCTTCCTGATTGCCGGGGTGATCGCCGTGCCGGTCATGCAGCGCAACGGTTACGCGCAGGAATCGAGCGCCACGCCCGACGCGACTCAACCTGCCGAGGGCGATATTATTGAGCCAGTCAGTTTATACGGCACACTGGAAATCAGCTTTACGCTGCCCAACACGTATAACAACCCCTATGATCCCGATGAAATCGACGTAATCGCCGCGTTCCGCCCGCCCAATGGTCAAACGCTCGAAATCCCCGGTTTTTATATGCGTCCCTATAGCGATACATGCGCTACCAACTGCACCGCCGAGGAACTCGCCCCGGATGGCCCTGGCGAATGGCGGGTGCGATTCGCCCCCCACCAGATCGGGCGGTGGACCTACACCATCGAAGCACACGACGCCGCCGGGATGCAAACGCTCCGGCAAGGCACATTCAATGTGATCGCCTCGGATCAACCCGGCTACGTGCGCGTCAGCGCCAACCCGCGCTATTTCGCCTTTGACAGTGGCGCGGCCTATTTCCCGGTAGGCGAAAATCTCATGTGGTCCTGGGATGCGGGCGGCGGCATTTACAGCTATGAACGCTGGCTGGATGAACTCAGCGCGGCAGGAGCCAATTACGCCCGCTTGAATCTTGATGCTCCCTGGTTCATTGGTTTGGAAAACCAGGGATCGCTGGGCAATTACGATGCAGCGCAGGCGGCGGCGTGGCGCTTAGATACGATCCTGCACATGGCGGAAACGCGCGGCATTTATCTGCAACTCGTGCTGATCTGGCATCAGCTATACACCACCACTCCTGAAACCAATGTTAACCGGCCTGATGCCGCCCTCGATTGGACCGATAATCCCTACCATGTCGGCAATGACGGAACGCTGGCTGTCCCATCGGCCATGTTCACCGATGAAGAAGTCACCCGCCTGCTCAAGCAGCGTATCCGCTATAGTGTGGCGCGGTGGGGCTACAGCCCGCATGTCTTCGCCTGGGAACTGATCGACGAACTTGACGCGATTGAGGGCTATACACCCACCACTGCCGGTCCCTGGTTGGTCGATCTCACCGGCTATTTGCGCAACATTGACCCGTATCATCACTTGATCACCGTTGGCGCACAGCATCCCCATGCGGCTTTTTGGACGATTGTTGATCAGGATTTTGCCCAGGCGCGTTTTTACCAGTCACTTTTAGCTAATACAGCCGATCAGGTCGCAGGCACAATAGATGCACTGGGCGAAGTCCTCGCGCAATTCGACGGGCCGGTTCTGCTGACTGAATTCGCGCTGAGTGAGCAAACATCGCCTAACGAGATTGACCCCACCGGCGTACATATTCATAACACCATCTGGACGGCGGCGGTGTCTGGTGCAGCCGGGGCCGCGATGCCCTGGTGGTGGGATACGTATGTGGATCGTGAAAATCTGTATTCCTTGTTTGATCCATTGGCTTTGTTTGCGCGCGATGTACCCTGGGCAACCAGCGATCTCACCCCGATCCCGGCTAATCTGGTCAGCAATACCCCGATCACCTACCAACCGTTGCGCCTCGCCGATTTTGATCAGCGTTTCCATACCGCCTTGCCGACGGATACCATTTACCAACTCACCGCCGACGGTGCAATCCCGCCCACCGATCAACTATCCGCCTATCTCTACGGCAGCGCCGATCCCGAATACAGTCGCCCGCAAACATTCATCATCTCACCGCCGGTGAATACCGAATTGAGCATCCACATCAAAAGCGTTTCCGCGATGGCTCCGGCGGCGCTAACCATCACCATTGACGGCTTCGAAGCCGCCCGCGTGGACCTCAGTCCCGCCAGCGAAGATATTCTGGTGACAGTGCCCCTTAGCGCGGGCGAACACACCGTCACGCTCGACAATCTCGGCGCGGACTGGCTGCAACTCGGCTATATCGAGATCGCCCACTATGTATCGCCTCTGCGCGCGTTGGCGCTGGCGGATCGGGAACAGGGTACGCTGATCGCCTGGATTCACCACCGCGATTACACCTGGCAAACCATTGCTAATGGGGAAACACCCACCGCGCTCGATGCGAATCTACGCATCTCGGCCATGCCTGTCGGCGTTTACCGCGTCACCTTTTGGGACACGATCACCGGCAATGTGATTGGTGAGGAACGCATCACGCTTACCAACGAGTCGGGCGGCTTACTGCGCATCAAACTGCTGCCGATCTCGTCACAACTGGCTGTGCGTGCGCGGCGTATTGCCGGCCCGCCCACATCGCCCACCCTTGACAATCCCGACTTTGCGACTCGCACGCCATTGCCCACCCATACCGCCACCGTGACACCCTCGCCCACCAGCACGGATACACCGACTCGCACCCCAACCTTGACCGAAACGCCGAGTCAAACACCGACGGATACGCTCACACCGACGCTGACACCGACTGAAACACTGACGCCAACCAACACGCCCAGCATCACGCCCAGCCCGACCCCAACGGCCACCGATACAGCCACGATCACGCCGAGTCCAACCCTCACGCCAACGGATACACCAACCATTACGCCGACCAGCACGCCAACAGACACACCCATGCCAACACTCACCAACACCCCGACGGCGGCGTCA
>JAFGJA010000244.1 GCA_016929355.1 Anaerolineae bacterium
ATACATCGGTGTTTGCGCGTGTCACGCCGGAACACAAACTGCGCGTGGTCGAAGCGCTGCAAGCGCATGACAAAATCGTTGCGATGACGGGCGACGGGGTGAACGATGCCCCTGCGCTTAAACAGGCGAATATCGGCGTGGCGATGGGTATCACCGGCACGGACGTGAGTCAGGGTGCGTCGGATATGGTGCTGACGGATGATAATTTTGCGAGCATCGTGGCGGCGGTTGAAGAAGGCCGCACGATCTACGACAATATCCGTAAATTTATCCGTTACCTGTTGAGCACGAATGCGGGTGAGATCGTGACCATGTTTGCCGCGCTGGTGATTGGCTTGCGCGTGCCCTTGCTGGCGATCCAGATTTTGTGGATCAATCTGGTCACGGATGGGTTGCCCGCGATTGCGTTGGGCTTCGAGCCAAGCGAACCGGATGTGATGAAACGTAAACCGCGCCCGCCGCGTGAGAGTATTTTTGCGCATGGTGTCGGTTCGCATGTCTTATGGGTTGGGTTTTGGATTGGTATTGCGACTTTGCTGGGGTTTGTCTGGGCGCTGCATCAGGAAGGGAGTATCATGCATCCCTCGGATGAGGCGCTGAAACTGGCGCGCACAGTGGCGTTTAGCGTATTGGCGCTTTCACAGGTATTCGAAGTCACCGCGATTCATGGCGGGGATGCGTCGTTCTTCCAGGCTCCGCTCTGGAAAAATCGCCTGCTGCTGCTGGCTGTGTTTTCAACGGCAGTGTTGCAGATGATCGTGATCTATGCACCCTTTGCCCAGGAGATCATGAAAACGACCAATCTCAATGCGGTAGAATTGATCGTGGCCTGGGGACTGGCGGGATCACTGTTTCCGGCAGTAGAATTTGAGAAGTGGCTGCGCCGCCGCCGGTTGGCTGCGGGTAAATCCGTTTAATTGGCGAAGGCCAATCGATCACGCGCTAATACACTGCGGCTTAAATAGGTCAATGGGTTTCCGTAGGGGCGGACCAATGTGTTCGCCCTGAGCCGACACGCTGGTCGGCCCCTACAACCATGTGCCAAATTTCGCCATCGTGTACTGGGTGGGCCTCCCCATAAAATACACCAATGAGCGTTCACCCTATATTATTGGGTGTTTTTGTGTTGATTTCTCGATAAAATGCGGGTATCAACCTGGATCGGTGTTCAGTCATTAGATAAGGTGCGCCGATCCGTTGCCCGTTTTAGGGCGGGATTTTATCGGGTTTATGGGAGGGATGTACGGTAAAGATGGCCTGGAAAATTATGATTGTTGATGACGATACGGAGTGGATTAACCTGCTCAAATTTATTGCTGAACGGGGCGGGCATGAATGCATTGGTGTGTCCAAGCCGGTCAAAGCGCTGGCAATGGCCCGTGAGGTTGCGCCGGATGTGATTTTGCTGGATGACATGATGCCGGGGATGGATGGTGTCGAGGTGATGCAGCAGTTGCGGGCTGATCCGGCGACCCAACAGATTCCCATTTTGTTCTGCTCGGCGCGCGAACACAGCCATTTTGCCAAAGTCATTATTCCAGAAAATGAACCCATCCGGTTTTTGGCAAAGCCATTTAATCCGTCGGTGTTAAATGACACGTTGAATGATTTTTTGGGGACGGAAGACTGAGTGATGGCGCAGCGTATTTTGATCGTGGATGATGATGATATGTTTGTCCAATTATTGACGCTGGTGTTGTCACGACAGGGGTATGAGTGTCTTGAAGCGTATAATGGACGGCAAGCCATTGAGACTATAGAGGTGATGCAGCCCGATTTGATGGTGCTGGATGATATGATGCCCTGGGTGAACGGGCCTGATGTTTTACGATGGATTTGCGACAATCCCGCCACCAAAGATATGCCGATCATTTACATGCCGGGTTATGTGGGTGGGGGCGATGACATACACATTTTACCCGATGATTTTCCGGTTAAAGTCCTGTCAAAACCGTGTGAGCCATCTGTCTTTTTGGCGGTGGTACGCGAACTGCTACCGCCAGAGGCCGAATAACCGGACGCAATAATCCAGGGGCGTATGCGATTGCATTCTGATTCGCATACACCCCCGCTAGTACCTTGTCGCTCAAAAATTCCCCGTTACGGACACTCAATAAACCCTTGTGCCCACAAACAGCCGCCGCACGTCGGGAAATAATTCTCTGAACAATCCTCGTAATTGAACGGGAAACGCTCGCAGCCGCCGCAGGTCGTGCAGGGCGAAAAGGGGAACGCGCGCAGCTTTTCCCGGTAGGTCATATATTGCGGCGATTCCCAGATCGCGCGCAGGGCTTGCACGTTGATGTTGCCGAATTCATGGTGTGTAATATCTTTGCGCCGCCCGCGAATGTATTCGGGATGATCGTGCAGCAGCGATAAACACGGACTGACCGCGCCATCCCACCGCACGACGGCATACCCTTCCTGTACGAATTCACAGTAATCGTTGCGCGCGCTCAGACTGTGGTGCAGCATGGTCAGGCTCGCGCGCGATTGCGCGACTTGCTGCATCGCGGGCAGGGTGTGATCATCCCAATCCATTTTAGGCAGACTCATGCCCACCGTCCAACGTGATTCGCGGAACGTGCAGGCGGTCAGGGCGTGTTCGTATAAAATTTCCTGTTCCATCTCTGGTGTATGCGGGACCACGTTCGATACCTGGACTTCCCACGCGCCGATACGAGTCGCCAAACTGGGCAATTTGGGCAAATCAGCGACGTTGCTTTTCATCGCCACGAACGCGATTTTGACCTGCGGATCGCTGTGGCGTCCGGCGCGGCGCAGTTTCAGCCGGAACAGATGCCGCAGATTGCTGATCACCTGCTGGTAACTGCCATTGACGCGGATGTCTTCGTAATGTTCCGGCGACACGCCATCAATCGACACGGCGAGCCGGTTCAAACCGAGATCGAGCAGCGCTTCGGATAATTCCGGGGTAAGCAACGTGCCGTTCGTCGTCATTTCGACCTGCGCGCCGGTGGCTTTGGCGAGCCGCACGATTTCCAAGAAATCGGGATGAAAGGTCGGTTCGCCGTAACCGCCCAGGTGGATGATCGGCGGTTGGGGGAGATCGCGGACCTGATCCATCAGGGCGCGGAAGGTGGCGAGCGGCATTTGCCCGGTGACAGTATTCCAGACGCGCTGGACGCACATTTGACAGCTCAGATTGCAGCGTGTGGTGATTTCGACGTAAAGTTTATTGAGTGAATCCATCATGCAACGCTCCCTGGCACAAACACTAATGATTTCATCATAGCACAGGCCGCAGTGTTGGTTTAATGCAAAATGATTTGAAATATCCTGTCAATTGACCGGGGATCAAGGTGGAATGGGAAAGGAATAAGCGCGTTCGCCATACGCCCCTGTTATCAATGCGTTGTCGTCTTAAGAGCGTGTATGGAAAGGACTTCCCCCGCAAGCAGGGGAAGGGAGAAAAAAAGTCCCGCCCTGCCTGCGGGGTGGAGTTAAGCTTAATGCGCATGGCAAAAAGATGGTACAATTTGGCAAACGTGATAAACAGCGCTTTTTGATCGCTGGGTTAGTATCGCAAGGTAACATTTTAGGAAGGATGGTTACGATGGGGTTCCTGAAAAAGTTGTTTGGGAAGAAAACTGATGCAGTCGTCCCGCCTGGTAAACCTGCTCAAGCCGCCGCGCCGAGTAAGGCGAGTAAGGCCAGTAAGTCTTATACAGAGCAGGACAATCGCGGGACAAGACATGATACGATGAGTCTGGCCCAGGGATATTGGTTCAGTCGGAATTTTGGCGGGGGAAAGAAAGAACCTTTCCTGTTGTATGCCTTTGATACGCGCGAGAAGGCGCGCACGGCGTTGCTTGAGTTGCCGTGCATTCACGTTGCCAGTGATTCTGGCAATCTGATCAGCACAGAAATTATCCTTTTTGGGTATTATCCGCGCGACAATGATGGAAAATATGAAGCCATCGTTTGCGGCGATAGATTGAGCCATGACCTGTGGGCGCAGGCCAAAGCGAGTTTTATCAAGTATGGGGGCCAGCCGGTAGGTCAGGGCGAACTGGAACCCGCAAAAAGCGCGGCCCCTGTGGTGGCGACAGCAAAGGTAACATCGCCCGGTACAGTGACGTTTGTCCGGGAAGAGCGTAAGGTAATTTACGGTCAGACGATGACCTACCGCATCCACACCGGCCCTAATGAGGCTTCAGCAATGGCCTTTTTGGAGAAGACGCCCGTGACAAGACAATTTTACTATATCGTTGTTGAAACCCCGGTTGGTAATTTTTGTCGTGATATTCAAGGCATCTACAAAGAGTAAACGTAATTGTTCAGACAGAGAAATGCCAATGCCCCATGATCGGGGCATTTTTTGGTGCGTGGTATGTGCCGAAGTCCTACGGCGTATCCGCCGGGCGAAACAGATTTGCCACCTTCGAGCGAATGTCGCTGCTGATCGGGATCAGAATTTCTTCGCCATCCGGCGACGTGCCCAGCGTTACATCCTCGAACGAGATTTGATCCTGCCGGATATTCTCCGACGAAATTTCCTCAGCTTTGCGCGCCAGGCCCATCATATCCTCAAAGGTCAGATTCGTCTGGATGTTATCCTTCATCGCGTTCCAGAGATCGGGTGCTTGTGGAATCAGGGATGTGACGCCACCTGTCGTTAGCACTTTTTGCCGCACAGCAAGAATCACTTCTTGCTGCCGATTCGCGCGCCCAATGTCGCTGTCACTGTGGCGCACGCGCGCGTATTGCAGCAGCCGTTCGGAGTCTAATTCCTGGCAGCCGGGGTCAAAATGCACGGTCATATAGCCGTAGCTGCCATCGGGATATTTGTCATCGTGGATCACGTCGGTGGGGCAAACTTCAATCGGGCCAATCGCATCGATGAAGGTGTAAAAGACCTCGAAATTGATCAGCACATAATACGGGACGCGGATACCGAGTTCCTTTTCTACTGCTTTCACGGCGAAGGCTGGCCCGCCGCCGCCGGGATAGTTGATGTTGTTGCCCATGATATTCGCGCCGTTGATCTTGCCTTTTGTGGAGAGGCCGGGATATTCAACCCACAGATCGCGCGGAATGGATAGGATCGCGCCGGTTTTGCCCACCGGGTCCAGCGAGAGCAGCATGATCGTATCGGTGGGAAATGCGCCGGTTTCGCCCGCGCGCTGGTCAATGCCCATCAGCAGAATCGTCACGCGGCGCGGATCGTCCCAAATGTATTGATCGGCGGGATCGGCCTCGGCGACGATTTGCGCGGTATCCGGTTGTACATCTTGCGCGGCGACCTGGGTAACATCCGGCGCAGTCGCGTCACCATCGGGCGCTTGTTCGGTTGCGGTTAGATCATTACCGGCAGGATCGGGCGTGGCGTTTTCGACAATGGCGGTGGGGATCGGGGTTTGCGTGGGGCGTTCGGGTTCTGAATGTCCCAAATCCGGCGGGTCTGGCAGATCGATCACGCTGTCGAGTTCGGCGGCGCGATCCCGCACGAAACCATACGCCAGCACGGACGATCCCAGAGCTAACGCGCTGATCAGCACGACCCAGGCCAGCAAAAACCATGTTGGAATACGCATGACGTTTTTCTCCACAGATTGATCCGGCGCGCATTATAACGCAAAACACGGGGCCGTAAACCCCGCGCGCACAATGATCACCTGACGGTAGAGGTGAGGTTATTACTGCTCCCGCCCGAAGTGATACAGCTTATTCCCTGCGACGACATACATATTGTTGCGCACCACCGAATCCGCATAGATGCCGCTCACCACGTTGAACGCATCCGGCAAATTCTGCGGGCGGATGCCCCGGTTATAGCGGCCCGAAAACGTCGTGCGATAGATGGTCGCGTTTTCCTGATCGACAATGTACAGGCTTACCGAGGCGGGATCGTTGTCGATAAACAGGGCCGTGCCGCTTGCGAGCGCCCCGGCGGGCTGTTCCTTATACACAAACGGCTGTTCCTCGACGTAGCCCTGTGTGTTGCGGCGATATTTGCGCACGATACCATCGCGGAACAGGATATAAACCGCGCCCTCGTCGCTGCTGATGGCAATATCCACCGCGTTTTCCAGATCGGGGATTTCTTCGCCGTTGAAATATTCTTCCGCCGCGACACTGTAGGCGTTTTCTCCGGCGGGCGGTGTATAGCGCCACACCTGATCCGCGCCCGCATCCAGCACATAGAGCCACTGGTCAAACACGGCAATTGCCACCGGATTTTCCCAGCCGGACGTGATCAACTGCTGCACTGTTGTGAAAAAGCTCGGTGAATACGCCCACAACACCCCGTTGCTATCCAGCGCGATCAGCACGTTATCATGGACCGTGCCGCCGCTCGTCAGCCATTCAATATCGATCAGATTTTGCACAGTGTATTCGCCGCTTGTGGTGGAATAGCCGCGATACAGGATCGGATCGTCGCTGCGGGAAGTCAAGCCATCGCCGTTCGCGTTGAGCGTGTCGTGATACACCGCCGAATTGGTGCGATCCAGCACGAACAAATCCACGCCGCCGTTCACAATCGGCCCGACAAGTTCGGCATCCGGCGCGAAAGTATGCATCAAGCCAAGATTACGGCGCACCACGCCATCGTAACAATCGAGGTAGTTGCGCGCGTCGGCTGCCATCACCAGCACATCGAGATCGTTCGGGCGATACTCGGCTGCCTGCTGCGCCAGACTCAAGACCTCAACCCATAACGGGCGCAGCGCGCGATTATCACAGCTCTGGTTGGAGAGAGTCAGCGCTTCCTGGTGTTTGGCTTGCGCGCGTTCCATGATGAGTTCGTAATCGGTTTTCCCTTGCTCTGACAGCGCCAACCCGACCACCACGATCACGATTACCAGGGGAATCAGGATCGCCAGACCCACCGCTACCGAGGTGGGGATGCCCTGGTTGCCCTCGTTATCCGGGGCGGGCAAAATGCGCTCGAACAGGGTCGTGAAAAACGTGATGATGCCCAGGATGAGGGCTAACACGCCGCGTATGATGTCCCGGCCCAGGTGTTTGATCCGCGCGCTGGCTTGGGCGATGGGCGACGGGCCGCGTTTTTGCTGCGCTGGCGCAGGTGATGCGTCTGGCGCGATATTGTTCGTATCAGCGCGGGACTCATCGGCCAGCAGGTTATCAAGCGAATCAGGGATGAATGGCGCGCTGTCACTCGCTGCCGGGGCGGGTTCGTCATCCACTGTAAACGGCATAGCGGATTTATCGGCGCGGCGTTTCGGCGGCTGATAGGGCGTCATGGGTTTCGCCGGGCGCGGTGGGGACGCAGTGGGTTGATCCGCCGATGGTGTAGATTCTTGGGCTGGCTTTTCAGGCGTGACTGATTCGGGTGATATGGGTACTGACACAGTGGGCTTGGCAGCGCGGGCGAAATCGGTGCGCGGCGAGCGCGAACTCGCCTGGGGGATCGTGCCGCTTGGATCAGATGCACCGGGTGCGAGGAAGCGAATCACGCTGGCGGCGATATCCAGCCCGGCGATCCCGCGCAGCGCATCGATCACACTCTCGACTGTGCCGCGACTCAGCACAAAGCGCCATGTTTCGTTGGCTTTGGCGATCAGGCTTTCGTCGGCCAACAATAACACGGTATTCGGCGTAACAGTGTAGCGGCCCAACTGAATATCCGGCTCATCGCTGATCTCGGCTGTGCCCAATGGTGGCAAATTCACCTCTAGCGGATCGTGGCGATCTGCCGGGATAAAAGCTAATCCCGCGCTGGTCGCCGCTTGATCGCTGCGATAGATCACACCGAAGGTTTTCCCGCCGCGCGCCGTATAGAGGTCGCTGCCGCGCAAGACCACTGCCAGCGCATTCACCGGCTGGTGGTCGCGTGCGTGCTGGTGGATCGCGGTCAGGGCTTCGCGCAGCCCGCCCGTGATCCCGCCGCTACTGCCAAAATACACATCTGCGCCAAGCTGTGCCATCTGTTCGAAAGATGCTGCCGGGATGCGTGATTCGCCAGCCGGTGTCACCAAAATGAAAAATGTATCGCCTTCACGGGCACGGGGTACGCGCCTGGGGGCGGTTTCCGCCAATGCGCCGGGCGGCGGCATCCGCACAGCCCGCCCACCGACCACCAGAAGTTGCCCGATTACTGCCTGTACGTTATCCGCCATAATGTATTCTCGTATTTTCCCCAAAAATTGTCGCAATCAATCCAATTGTACCGCATTGTTGTGTGGGATTCAGGGGAATTTTATCCCACTTTTTGGGGGAATTAGAGATCGTCGAGCGCCTTTTGTACAATGTCCCAATCCACCCTGGCTGTATCGCGCAAGAACCACAAAAATCGTTTTAGACTGGTATGGGCCTTTTTTTGTTTTTTCGGATCGTGTTGGGGCAACCAGTCATTCAAAAAATGTTGAATGTGGGCGGACTCGATGTCGCGTAATGTTTTTTCGGGTAGATGTTCCGGCAAGAACGAACCGGACATCACCTGAATCACGTCCAAATGGCGTTGGACTGTCTGCGGGCTAAGTCCTGCCTCCTGGTACATATACTTTTCAAAAGCCTTTAATAACCGTTGATTGGCGGCGGAGCGTTGTTCGGCTTTTTCTGCCGCACTGAGTTCGATTCCCAGTTGAGTGATAATGCCTTCGCGTTCTTTGGCATCCCGGTAAGCATCATTAAAGCTGGCGCGATAGCCGCCACCAAAAATGAGCGAATATGGTCTAAGCAGTCCATCAAAGGTGATTTTATCCTCAAACGGCAGCAGCACCGCCTGCACCATTACCGGCAAATTGGGACCACATATTTCCTTGAAAGAACTTTTTAAGCCCAACACGCCATAAGCACGCGCCGGGCTGGAATCGTCCAGAAAGACGGTATATGCTTTTAAGTGGCGAAAGATGATGAAATACGCGCTTGATACGCGCTTGTGCCAGCTTGTTGCCAGCGCTAAATCCTCGGCAGCGAGTTGATGTGGATTATCAGCCACAAATCGATCCAGAATACTATCATCGGCCCACACTTTGTCGCGGATTTCTATCGCATCATGGATATCGATAGCGAGTTTCGCCGGCTCAGCGGGTTCAGCTAACTTCTTAATCACCTTATAGCGTTTGTTGGCGTAGATCAGCAAAGAGAACCAGACCCGGTAAAAACGTTCAACTTCTGAAGGAGTAAGCTGCATAATTCAATACCTCCAACTTACAGTGCTACTGGCGTTTCGCCCTCATACGAATAAAAGCCGCGCCCGGATTTGCGCCCTAAATGGCCCGCAAATATCTTCTGGCGGAGCGGCGGCGCGGGGCGGTAGCGTGCATCGCCCCAATCGCGCAGCAAGGCATCCAGCGTGCCTACGACCACATCCAGCCCAATCTCATCCGCCCAACTGAGCGGCCCACGCGGGTGATTCAGCCCCTTTTGCATGGCCGAGTCGATCTCTTCGACGCTGAGGTCATTGGCGATCATGGTCCGTACCGCTTCATTGATCAGGCTGCATACCATGCGCGGACGCACCAGCCCGGCGTAATCCGGCACACGCACCACGCCAAAGCCCAATTCCTCCCAGAAGCGGCGCGCGCGGGTGGCGCTTTCAAAATCTGTTTGCAGCGCGGGCGTAAATTCGACCAGCTCGGTAATGGTGATCGGCGGCAGCAGGCCGTAGCCCACAACCCGGTTGGCGTGTTCGGTCCAACTGGCGATCTCGGTGGTGCTGGCGGCTAACGCGCTCACTAAAAACAGCGCGTCGTCGGATAAATTGGCTTCCACCCCCTCAACCAGCCACAGTTTGCCGTCGCGCGATTCGTTGAGACTCTCAATTGCCACCTGACAGCGCGTGGCGGCGCGTACCATCTTATCCAGCGTATCCTGGTCTGCGAGGTCTTCGGATAAAAACAGGTCAACCCGGTGATTCTTGGCGCGGCACAATCCGGCCAACGTATCCACAAAGGGGATTTCACCCACAATCAACACACGCATTATGTTTGCTGCTCCTCGTTCAGATACCACCCACCGCGCGGACTGGTGCGCCCGGTGCGCCCCGCTTCGACTAAACGCTGCTGGCGTGGATGCGGGTGATACGGTGTGGCGTGGAATGAATCCTCGTACATCGCCTGCGCGACCTCAAATGTTTTATCCACACCCAAAAAATCCATTAACTGAAAGGGTCCCATCGGGAAACCGGCGGCTTCCATCAGGCGATCCACCGTTTTTTCATCGACGCTGCCGCGCTCCAACGTGGCGAGCGCTTCGCCGGTATAGGCTTGCAGCAGCCGGTTAACGACATGTCCCGGTGTGTCCGGCACGATGAGCGCTGTTTTGTTGATCCGCCGCACCAACGCCGCCGCCTGATCGATCACGCTCTGGCGGGTGATCGGGCTGCGCACGATTTCGACCAGACTCAGCGCGTGAACCGGCTGGCAAAAATGCAACCCCACGACCCGATCCGGGAATTGGGTTTCCGCCGCCAGCCGCGTAACCGGCAGCGTATTTGAACTGGTCGCCAGGATCGTATCCGGTGTCACGACGCGCTCTAACGCCTGCAACAATTTCTGTTTGGGCGTTTGCTGATCGCGGATCGCTTCGATCACGGCCTCGGCGGGGGCGCAGCTTGCCAGATCGGTGGAGATGGTCATGGATCGCTTGATCCGGCGCGCCAGCCAGGGATCGATCTTGCGCAGCCGCACGCCCTGATCAATCCGGCGGCTGATCTGCGCGACAGCCAGCCGCAGCGCGTGCGCGTTGGTATCGTGCAAAATCACCTGATCCCCACCCAGGATGATCGCATACGCAATGGCTATCCCGGTTGTGCCCATGCCCACAATGGCGATTTGTCGTGCGGCTTGCATAGTTGCTCCTCCCCCGATCACGTTATACTGGTTCTAACTCTAGTTAAAATGGGCCATCCTCGCAAGCAAAAACCGGACCATCCGGCCCGGTTCTTATGGAGAAACCAATGCAAACTTGCTTAATGTAGGGGCCGACAGGCGCTAACGTGGCCCGCTAGGGCGAGCGTGCAGCCTGAGAAGCTCCCCGCTTCAGAGGGGAGAGTCGTCACTAGCGTGATAAGGGTAATGGTATCCAGTGCTAACGGATTACACGGCCTGTTCTTGCTCGTATTCCGCGATAATCTCGTAGGCGTGATCGGGTGTGCGCGCGTGCTTGAGTCCGGCGAAATGCTCGATACGGGACGCATACACTTTTTGGAACACGTCCGCCAATACATTGAGCCACATATTCGCGCCTACCAGCACAATGAGTCCTGTTTCGCGCTTGATCTCCGCCGCTACTTCGCGGAGTTTGGTCACGGGCACATAGGGTACATTTTCCGTGCGACGCATGTCAAACATCAGATGCACGAGATGATCGACGCTCAACAGTAGTTCATCATCCTCACGGAGCGCCGCGAAAAATTCCTCAGCGGTCCAGATCGGCTCAAAATCATAGCGAATGATTTTCTTTGTTTCAGGGTTGTCCCAGCTTACTTTGATCCCCATGTGATTTGTTCACATTCCTGTCTAGAGAACTATGTTTCCTTTACTATCGCCGAGGATTTTATCAGAGTCAATATAAAATTTATGAAAATGTTGTAAATTGTCTGGAAATTATTTTTCCTCTGTCAACAGCAATTGTTCTACCTCTGTGCGTGAGGGCAGGCCGCGTGCGCTCGGTTGGCCGATCTTGAGCGCCGCCACCGCATTCCCCCAGCGCAGCGCTTCTGCCACCGGGCAGCCCGCCAGCCGCGCCGCGATAAACCCGCCATTGAAGGCATCCCCCGCGCCGAGCG
>JAFGJA010000245.1 GCA_016929355.1 Anaerolineae bacterium
CTGGACGCGCTGCCGCGTTTCTTTGGACACATAGGGATGATTGTTGATGACACGCGAGACGGTCTGATACGAAACCCCGGACAGTCGCGCGACGTCCAGCATGGTTGGGCGGTCTGATTTTGAATTGGGCATCTGGTTATCCGATGGTTGTGCGTGTCTCTGACACCGAACACGACGCCGGGCGAATCACAAATCGCCTCCGGCGGCGGCTGATCTGGCGAAACGCACTGGCCCGCCCCGCTGGAATGGGTGGTCTTTGTGCCAGCCGCATCAAGTTTGTACGCGCTGCCGCCAACGGGGATCGCTCTGGCTAACGGCTTATTCCTGGGCGGGCGGGTGGTGTGCGTCAGCGTTTGCGTTTAGCGTATTCTTCTGCCGCCGTTGCCGGGAGATAAATCCCGCCGGCTACGGGAATCCATTTGGCGACGTCTTCACCGTTCAAATAGGCTTCGATGGCGTCAAAAGCTGGCCCGGCCATGTACGGGCTTAGCTCGACAGTGGCGTTGGCGTCGCCATCCATCATGGCCTTGAAGATATCCGGGATAGCGTCTACTGACACCACCAGGATATCGTCACCGGGGTCCAATCCCGCTTCTTTGATCGCCTCGATGGCCCCAATCGCCATATCATCGTTGTGCGACCATAACGCGCAAATCTCCGCCGGGTTTTCGGTGTGGAGAATGCCGGTCATGATCTCTTTGCCCATTGTGCGCCTGAAATCTGCCGTTTGCGATACGGTGATCTGCATGTTGGGGAAGAGCGCGATCACTTCGTTGAACCCGATTTGCCGGTCACGCGCCGCGCTGGACCCCACCGTCCCCTGTAATTCGACGATGTTGCAGCTTCCGCTGGTCGCCTGCACCAGCCAGGCCGCTGCCAGACGTCCCTCGCCTACAAAATCGGATGATACGCGGGTGAGGTAGAGCGTCTCGTTGGCGGTGACATTCCGATCGATGATCACCACCGGAATTCCAGCGGCCTGCGCTTCTTGCAGTACGGGTGCCCAGCCGGTTTCGATCACCGGGGCAAGGACGATGGCATCGACCTGCTGCGCGATAAAGGAGCGGATCGCGGCGATTTGATTTTCCTGGCTGTTTTCGGCATTGGAGAACAGCAGATTGATCCCGCGCCGTTCCGCCTCGGCCAGCGTGATTTCCGTAAACGCGGTGCGCCAGTCACTCTCTGATCCCACCTGCGAAAAACCAATGGTCAGCCCCTGGTTGTTCCCTTGTTGTGCGCTCACGCCGGCAGCACTGTGCACTGCCAGGACCAGCAGTAACGCCAGTTGCAGTGCCCACTTACCAAAGTTGGGTTTCATAGATTAGCGTCTCCTGCAAAGCATAATTAGAAAAATATTGACATTTCGGCAGGGGCGCTGACGTTGCCTGCCGCAGAGTCTCGGGCGAACGAAACGCCGGATGAGGATATTTTAGGACGCTGTCTCGTGCCGTGGAGACCCCTGAATGCTACCTCAAGATGCACGAGTTGTCACATGCTGTTGATTCGCCGGTGGTCGGGTGAGTTGACAACGCACATGCGCCGGTGACGATCCCTGGGCTGCGCCGCGATGCGCTGCGCTATGCCGAGAGTGCCACCGGGGCAAGCTTCACCCTTTGGGAACGGGGAGAGGCCATTGAGTGCGGCGCGTGCTGCCGGATCGCATTTCTGCGCGCGCCGGAGTGACCAGAGATTGCGCTGCCGTTCAGCCGCGCGCGGGCTGGCGCGCAGGCTGCCAGCCTGCCAGCTTATCCCTCGCTGTGATCTTTCAAAAAATGCTCGGTCAGATCGAGCAGATCTTCGGGCGCAAACGGTTTGGCGAGAAACGCATTACACCCAAATCCCTTTGCCAGCTTGACCGACTCTTCATCGGCATGGGCCGTAACCGCGATGATCGGGAGCGATTGTTCCGAGCACTGCCGCCGCAGGCTGAGCACCACGCTGCGCCCGTTGATATCCGGCAGGTCGATGTCCATCAGCACGAGGTCGGGGCGGCTGGCACGCGCCCAGCGTGCCCCCTCGAGTCCGCGCGTGGTGTGGTGAACCGTGTGATTCGCCGATTCCAGGATGCGGATCATAAAGTCGGCGGTATTTTGATTGTCTTCAACCAACAAAATCGTAGCCATCGAATACTCCTGAAGAAATCAATCTTGCGTCTGTGGGCGTGCGCGCCGCCACAGCCATCAATCCTGAAGATATCATGTGACCGGGTTGACCGGCATTACACGTGGGGATCGCGCACGATCCCATCAATGACCAGCGCCGCCGCGCCTTTGACACACGCATCCGCGCCTTGCGACGACAGCGCCAGCGCCACCATCTGTGCCGGGGGTTCGAGCGCTTCGGCAGTGATGATCTTGCTGATGATAGGCAAAAAGTATTGACCTGCCGGGATCAAGGTGCCGCCCAGGACGATCAATTCGGGATTAAAGACGTTGATCAGGTTTGAGATGCCCGATCCCAGGTGTGACGCCACCTCCGACAGCGTATCCAGCGCGAGCTGATCGCCGCGATTGGCTGCCGTAACGACGATCTCCATCGTGATTTTGTCCAGGTTGCTCCCGACCAGATCGGGCAGCAGCGAGGGCGCACCGTGATTCAGCGCGTGA
>JAFGJA010000027.1 GCA_016929355.1 Anaerolineae bacterium
GCTGCCTACGCTGCCGCCCGCGCCGACCCAACTGGTTAATCAAGCATCGGTCAATGTTGCGGCGCAGGTTCCGGCTGTCTCGAACATGACGGCTTCCCCCGCTACAACTGTAGCTAATGCGGGTGGGGTTGTCAACACACCTGTGCCGTCGTCTACCCCGATTCCGCTGCCAACGGCACTGCCTTCACCCACGCCATTTGTTTGTCAGGAACGGGAAGGGACGCTGATTCAGAATTCGTTTTACAGCGCGATTGCCGGGAGCGCAGTTGACTATCAATTGTATTTGCCGCCGTGTTTCTATGAAACCTTCCGCCGGTATCCCTTCGTGATCTTGCTGCATGGGTCGAACTATACAGATACCATGTGGGTAGACCTGGGTGTGGTCGATGCGATGAATCAGGGTATTACCAAAGGGGCTTTGCCCCCGATGGTGCTGGTAATGCCCAATGGGGGTACATTGTTCGAGTACAATGATATGCCGGATGGCTTATCCTGGGAATCAGTGATTTTGCAGGAATTGATCCCCACTATGGAAAGTAATTTCTGTTTGTGGGCGGACCGGCAAGGGCGCGCAATTGGGGGTATTTCACGCGGGGGTTTTTGGGCGTTTAGTATTGCGCTGCACCACCCGGAAGTCTTCAGTATTCTGGGCGGCCATAGTCCCCATTTTCAGCCGGATAACGCGCTGCCGCAAAATAACCCGCTTGATCTGGCGCAAAGTGTCTACCTGGAAAAATATCCATTGCGCATCTACATGGATAATGGGGCGAGTGATTATGTCGGCACGTTTGCGATTCAGATGTCGGAAATTTTGCGTGAGCGTGGGATCGATCACCAATACCTGATCAACCCAACTGGCGATCATACGATGGAATACTGGTCATCGCATGTAGCCGAATATTTATCATTCTACGGGCAAACCTGGCCGTACAGTCATGATGCGCTGCCTTCGTGCCTGGATGTGCTGTCGGGATCGTAATCAGATCGCTAAAACGCGCATGGAACAAGCGAATTATAGGTGTTGGCATGGTGTGGTTTGGCTGTTGGTTGCCGCCTTGAGTGGGATGCTGTTGGCCGGTTGTATGGCGACATCCTCGCCTGTTACCCCGCTACCGAGTGCGACGTTTGTGCCTTTGCCCAGCCTGACCCCAATGTTAACCCGTCTGCCGCGTCCGCCTGCCAATCTGACCCAAACGGCTGCTCCGCCCACTATCCGCACGATTCAACTTAATCAAACGGTGGATGCGATCTACATCCCCGGCGAAGTCCATGAAACGTATGTATTTACCAGTGATCGCGCGCGGTGGGTGAGTATTGAGTTGCTCGCGCGTGATGCGCAGGGCGATCTGCGCATGGTGCTACAGGTTTATGACGCGGCGGGAACCCTCATTCCCAAAGCGAGCGTTCCCATCGGCCAGCCATCACTGCGCGATGTATGGGCGCTGCCAGTTCCCGGCCCGTATACGATCCGGTTGTTCAGCCCCGAAACCGAAGCGCGCGCATTTGATCTGCGCCTATCGAGTGTGCCTGTACCGGAAATCGGGGGAGGATCACTCGCGTGTGATGAAACGCAATCCGGCGAGATTGCCGTGCATGGTCAGCGTGATCAATGGACAATTACGGGGCAAAAGAACGAGCAAATCACAATCTCGCTGCTGTCACCGGGGAACAACGGCATATTGGAACTGTATGATCCAGCAGGCGAACTAATCGCACACACCGATGATGCAACCCACCCGACAACTGGCACAACATTAACCGTAACATTGGCCGAGGGCGGGGTGTATACGCTGGTGGTGCGGATGTATGAGGATGCTCAAGCCGGAACCTACCGGCTTTCATTGGCGTGTGGCGGCTAGTCCTACCTGCTACACGATTGTATCTAGCAGGCTCATCAGCAGCCAGAAAACGGCAAACGCGCTGAGTGATGTCACAATAATGGCGATCAAGCAGCCAATGCGTCCGATGCGCGTCCGTAAGACAAACCGCATAATGGTAAGAAACCCCACCGAACCACTCCCCGCCAGCACTGCCGCCAGGTCATCTGCTTGCCCGGCGAATGGGATCAGGTCAGGCACGAGATCAACCGGTGAAAACAAGTAAATTGCCGTCAGCACGAGGATCGCCAAAATACTGCCACTGATGCCCCAATCAAAGGCTTGTTGGATGATGGATGATGGTTGGGGCTGGCGTTTCACATGATTTTGGTCTATCGCATACCGGTAAGCCTCGTTATCTGTTTCAGACTCAGGGTAATACTCATCGGTCTCATAGTTGCTGCGTTTATCTTGCATACGGTGTCCCTAGAAATTTAGCTGCCCGCGAGAAAGGCATCGACAATTTTCTGCGCAGCCTGATATTCGTCGCTGCCTTCGGCGGCGCTATCCAAAACTTTGTTGGCCTCCAAGAACTGTTCCATCGTCACCGTTTGTTGTGAGGCGCGCCGTTTTTCATGAATGACGGCGGAGAGTTCCATATTTTCTTCGGCGGTCATGTCGCCTTGTTCGCTCACCATTTTGGTGACTTCCTCATCGCTAAGATCGCCTTTTTCTTCGAGCAATGCTTTGAGTTTATCAAATGTGTCGGTCATGCTGTCTATAAACTCCCCAAAAATTGCGCGAGTAAACTAACTAAAGACTAACCTGAGATAGCGAAATTTGGCAAACATCCATCAACACCGTATAGTTAGGGACAAATTTTGGGGCGAGTACCCTTACAAGGAGCCTGGAAGATGAACCAAAAAACATTAGGCGGCATCCTGCTCATTTTAGGGCTGGTGCTGGTCGTTGCAAGTCTGGTATTGATGTTGGTGATTGTCCCTGGTATGAAGCAGTTCCCTGATGATGTGGACACCACGCGCGTCTATGATGGGTCAATGGAAGTGTTGTTGGTCCCGCAGGCCGATGGTAGTCTCTCATTTTTGCGCGATATTGATGTCAGCCTCGAACGTCATTTTTACACGGAAGAAGTTGACGGCGACAAAGCCCTGGTCGTTGAAGAACAAACATTGAGTATGGGTGAACAATCGCTGGTTCAATTACTCAAACGCCATGCGATTGATCGTAAATCAATGATGTTCCTGGACCCGATCCCCGAAGCCTGGGCCGATGCAGAAGGTATTTACCAGCGCGGCGGTTTGGTGCTCGGCTGGCCGATTGATAGCGAAAAGAAAGATTACGACGGTTGGAGCGACGATTACCGCGCCATTGTGCCACTTGTCTTTGACAGCGAAGAGGAATATCACGGAATTGACACTTACAAATATACGGCTGGCAGTGATGCCCAACCGATTGACCCGGAACAGGTTGTAGCGATGGGGTTGCCTCCGGCTGTGCCCCAGGCCGCGTTATCGGGATTGGTCGGTGATATTGTTCCAGCAGAAATGAAGCAGTTCCCGGCGAATCTTGATACAACCCGGTCCTATACAGGATCGATGGCCGTTTTGCTCGCGCCACAGCCGGATGGCAGCCTCAGCTTTTTGACCGATCTAACGGTTGATCTCGAACGGCACATTTATGCCGAAGATACAGCCGATGGGTTAGCGCTGGTGGCTGAGGAACAAGTCCTGAGCACAGGGGGGCAACCGTTAGCTGAGGTGTTCAAACGGCAGGTTATTGATCGCAAAACAATGGAATTCGCCGCCGAAATTCCCGAAGCCTGGGCCGATCAAGATGGACTTTCCCCGCGCGCCGGGTTGGTCATGGGATGGCCGATTGGCACTGAAAAGAAAGATTACGACGGGTGGAGCGACGATTACCGCGCTATCGTACCGCTTGTTTTTGATAGCGAAGTTGAATATGCCGGCGTGAATACCTACTATTTCACGTCTGCCAGTGATGCCCAACCGATTGACCCGGAACAGGTTGTAGCGATGGGTTTGCCTCCGGCGCTGCCGCAAGAAATGTTGGTCGGGTTGATCAGTGGGATGGAAGGCGTTAGCCCCGTGATGAGCACCGCATTCCCGCTCCTGATGGAAATGGCGGAATGGCCGGACCCGATTCCGCTAGAGTACACTTACGAATATACGGCTGAATACTGGGTCGAGCCGGTATCCGGCGCGCTGGTTGATACGCACAAAGTCGAGATTCGTAAAGTGACGGTTCCTGAGGATTTGCTGGCGTCACTGATTGAGAAGATCGATGGGTTGCCCGTTCCGGTGGATTCTGAAGTCATTGCCCAAATGCTGCCTATCACCGTCTACCACCTGGACTATCAGGGGACCGAGGAAACAGTGAACGCAGTTGCGACAGAAGCTAAGGCAACAGCCGCGCTGTTGACCGATCCGTTGGGCTTTTTCATGACACTGGCCGGATGGGAAGACCCTGTGCCGTTGGCATACACGTATGAATACACCGGAGAATACTGGGTTGAACCCACCACCGGGGTTTTGATCGATACACACAAAATCGAAACACGCAAGGTAACAGTTTCCAATGAGTATCTGGCATCGCTGGGTGAACAACTTGCCGCCATGTCATTGCCGCCGGAAGCCGTCGCCGGTTTGCTGCCGATGTCCGTTTACCAACTGGACTACAGCGCCATCGATCAATCCATTGAAGATGCGAAAGCTGACGCTGACGACGCGAAAAGCCAGATCGAATTGTTTGGCTCTACGCTGCCGATTGCCGGTATTGTGGTCGGTTTGGTATTGGCTGTGGGCGGGTGGTTCCTCGCCACGCGGAAAGCCGCGTAGTTAATTCTTTTACCTTTTAGTGGGCGGGGGCTGCTATACGGGCCTCCGCCTCATAGCTTCGGTTTAATCCCCTACAGTAAATTCAGCCACCGTTAGCGTGATCGGTTTAAACGCGCCTTGCATATCATACAAAATGACTTTGATCTCGGCGGGACCGGCGGACATTTCTGGCGGGATGGTCAGCGTGATCTGGCTCAATACTGGCACATCAAACCGCCAATGTTCCTGACCAAAGGCCCCGGTCACCGGCGGTTGATCTTGGGGGGCATAAAAATTGCCCGCCGCATCATATAGCCGCATACTGATTCGCATTCCCGGCATGACAACTTCGCCGCGCTGCCACCACGTATGCACCTGCACGCTGCCCCCGTGCGGCACAGACTCCGTATTCAGCACATAACCACCGAGCAGAATCGGCCCGCCGCCGGGCGTCTGGATTACAGGGGCGAGGGATTGTATCCGTGCGCGCAGATCGTCCGGTGATCCGTGCAGCACATAGCGCGTGACTGTTACGTCACCAAAGCCAGACGTATTTTCGAGGGGCTGCGGTTCCCCGATCTCATCCAGCATCCCCGCTACCAGATTTTGTGGGTCCATGATCTGACCTTGCCACGCCACAACCCATATACGCCGCGCGTCATGTTCTTCGATCAGTGTGGTAAGATTGTCAATTGCCGTGTCAAAAAAAAGCGGTTGATCGACATTGGTGAGTTTGTCCGGCGGGAAACCTTGCCAGGGGATAACCACATCGTAATAACTCGCGGCGGTAAACAGTGTGCCATCGCGCAGAATCAACACATCGCCCGGTTCCGCGTGATCGTTGATGTAGGTGAAGGCTTCCTGAAAATAGCTATTGTAGACCGGCTGCAAATCCGCGCGCGCGGGCAGCCAGATGATGGATAGCGCCCCGATCCAGAGCGGAACACGCAGCCAACGTCCTATGCCTCGCCCCTGATGCAGCGCTGTCAAACCCGCGCCCATGATCACTGATGCGCCGATCCAGAGCGGCCACCCGTGCCGCCCGGAGAGTTTCGGCTGTACGCTGTAGACCATGAGCAGCAGTCCGGCTAATGGCATGATCAGTGTTGCTGCTGCGAAAACAAGACCCTGACGTTGTTCCTGAGAGAGCGTATGGCGATATACCCCTACGAAAATCCATACAAGCAATGAAAAAACGATGACTCCGATCACACCCCATACATAGGGCGGTACATCGGGCGGGACAATGCGCTGCCCAAATACGTAAAATTCAGTGTAGGCTTGCAGCGCATCCCCCGGTGTGATCATGCCCGCGTAGGCGGTTCCGGCGCGTACATCACGTCCCGCCAGCGCCCAGACCCAGGGCGCGTAACCCAGCGCGAAGCCAAGTCCCAGGTAGGCTATAGTGATTCCAATCCGCCGCCGCGCTGCTGGCTGTGACCACCAGAGCCATACCGCATATACACCATGCGCTGCCAGCGCGACAAACGCGGTGTAATGCGTATATAACAGCGCTAATGCCAGCAGCAAATAGGTGATCAGCAATCGCCAATAACGGGAATCCGGCTTAGAACCGGACTCTCCTTCGCCATGCATGGAGAGGGGGCCAGGGAGTGCGGTTAACAAATCCCAAAAGACCACACTCGCCCACGCAAATAATGCCAGCAGCAGCGCATAGGGCCGCACTTCAAACGCCGCATAGAGAAAGCCCTGACTCAGCGCCAACGCCAACGCCGCCAACCAGCCCGCAATCCACGATCCGCCCACGCGCCGCCCCAACGCGATCACACCGGCTGCACTCAGCAGCGCGCCGATTACCGAAAAGGCGCGCAAACTGAATTCGCCAGTTCCGGCTATTTCGCCCCACAGCTTACGCAGCGCAAAATCAAGCGGCATCTGGTTATCGATCTTGGTACACCACTCCCAAATATCCGCCCATGAGTGTTCGGCAAAATAGGCGTTGACCGTTTCGTCATACCACAGCCCGCGATCCGGCCATTGGCGGATCACCCACGCGGCGATGACCAGCATCACCAGCGTTGATCCCCACAACCAACGAGTCGAGTCGCTGCGCCATGTGATCACGGGACTTTAGCTCCGTTAATGGTGAGTTCTGATCCAGTTTTGGTGGGACAGAGCTTAATGCCAAGACTCACGTCTTGTTTTTGTGCGCCATAAACGGGACACGTTCCCAATCCTGTGATCCATATACCCGACTCGGTTGATTTTTCTATCGCCCAGTTGTGATATGTGAACGCATGAGTCAACCAACGTTCGGTCTGTTCTAGCGGCAGTGTCAGCAACAATTCGACCTCTGTCTCAGCCGTGAACGTCTTCTGCGCCAGCGCGAATGCCTCACGTTCCTCTTGCGGCGGGCCAGGCCGCCAGATTTCATAGTCGAAGCCGTTCATGCGAATCACCTGTTCCGGGTAATACGCCTCATAGACTGCATCCAGCACGGGGGGCGGGTAAAATTGCGCGCGGAAAATGATCACGCCGAAATCATGCTGGCGGATCGTCGCGACCAAGTTAGTCGGATCGAACAGGGCGTTTTCATACAGATTTTTAAGCTGTGTGGGATTCGTCACCACGTCTTTATCCGCGTGCAAGCTAAACGCGGCTTCCTCGCTCATGGCGGGGCGATCATCCGCTTTCAGGATGTCCACAATCGCCCAACCATTATCCTTGTCCTGCTGCGTGGGAACGTGGCCGATGGTCGCATAACCGGGAACCCAGCCCGCCGTATCGTAAAATGCATAACGATTCCCCAGATAGCTTGACTCGTAGCCGAGCGCATCGGAGAGCGGACCAAAGATCGCGCCCTCGGTGGGCATTTTGATCACGCTCAGGCCATAGGCGAGGAACAAGAAGGGAATGGCTAATCCGGTGAGCAAGGGTAATATACCCCTTCCTTTGATTCCTCCCCCATGCATGGGGGAGGTTGGGTGGGGGTCTGGATTGAAGAATCGCACAATCGGCCAATCAGGAAACCCCCACCCGCCGCGCAGCGTCCGCGCCGCAAAGCGCCCCGCGAGCAAACACGTTGCGGCAATCGCGGTAGCGAAATAGCTATCGCCCGCGCCCCATTTGCCAGAGAGGATCGTATTCGCCATCGCAAAGACCCACCACACGCTGTAGAGCGAGAGGCGCGTAAAGTACAATTCATAGACGACGAACAAGGCCGCGAGAATCGCCAACGCCCAATGCAGCCGGAACCACTGCTTGAACAGATCGACAAACTGGGTTGGCATGTAGGTGTTGACATTGGCGGCGATGATGTTTTTCCACCATTCGCCGCCGGTAGCGAGGTTGATCCATAGGAAAAACGCTCCCGCCACTGCCGCGAAGATCACGCCCCAGGCGATGCTCCGGCGCGGATTGCGCAAAAACAGGAAGCCGAACACCCCAACACACGTCGCAATGGCTAACTGCTTGGTATAGCCTGCCGCCAGCAGCAGCATGATACCGAGCGCGAGAATCCGGCGGCGGCGCGCTGTGTTCTCAACTTCGTTGACGTGCGCGAGGACGGCAATCGCCAGCGTTTCAAACATGACCATGAACATGTGCTGGCGGAATAACGGCCCGACGTGATAGATCACGTTGGAGGCCAGAAACGCCAGCCCGGACATAAGCGCGATCAGGCGATGCTGTTCCTCGTGTTGCACAATGTAACCAATCGCTCCCGCCGTGATCAGCGTACCGAGGAAACCCACTAAGCGCCCGTACCAATACGCTTCGCCAAAGACCCACACAAACGGAACCAGGATCACATGAAACAGGGGCGGGTAGTTGCTGGCGTAAAAGGGATAAACTTCATTGTTCCGGTACGGCCATTCGCCCTGACTGAACAGAATCGTATCGACCAGTTCGAAGCCTTCGCCCTGATCATAGTCAAACGGAAAGCGCATCAAGCCGATGGCATAGTGCAGGTAAATCAAAAAGTGGCCGATCAATAATAGCAGCGCCAGAATCAGCACGATTTGGCTCATGCGCTGCGCGATTTTTTGTATGGAAATTGTCTGATTTGTCATGGGATTTTTATCTTTTTCACGCAGGCCGATCACCCAACGGCCACAAGGTCGCACCGATGATCACGCTCATGACTCCGATCAAAACCGCAATTTGCTGCATGGTCCCAAAACCGCCGGGTTGGTGGCGTACTACCTCGGCAGCCCCGGCTGCTACGAGGAGCAGCACGCCGCCAATCAGCAGCAGCACCCCTAATTGCCGCTTGGTGCATGTAAAGTCGTCGCTAAAAAATGTGTTTAGCCAGTGTTTGATCATCGCGTTTCTCTCCTGAGCATGACCAGTATAACGCAGACCGCGCAAATTTTGTGTACGATTGTGCAACTCCATACTGACAGGTTGCGTATAGGTTAGTGAAATCACCTGACGTAATAACCACAGCCAGTTACATGGCTTCAGGAGTAACACCTATGGACGACCAAGATCATCTGGATCAAGTGGGAACCAATGACCATCCCTCTGTGGGCCGGTTAACCGGGGATCATCCCTCGCGTATAGTGGAAGTGAACGGCGTGCCGGACGATGAACGCGACGTAGTGCAGGAATACGAAGATCGTTACTATGGTCGCCGTTTGGTCGAATCGGCGGACGAATCTGCTGGCGGTTCTGGTGGAACGGACGATAGCGGCGGTTGGCGCGCCCCGACCTGGAGCCAAGTGCCGGGCAAAACCAAGCGCAAGAACGAGCCGGACGTGAGCGATAATGAGCGCAAATGGGCGGCATTGGCGCATGGTAGTACGTTGTTGACTGCGCTGGTATCTATTTTGACGGCGGGGGCAGGCACGTTAGTCACCATCTTTGTGCCCTTGTTGATCTATCTCTCGTTCCGCAAGCGGTCTGAATATGTCGCGTTTCAGGCATTGCAGGCATTTACGGCGCAGCTTATCGGTACGATTGGCTGGATGGCGCTCCTGATCACATCGATTATTGCCGCCGTGATTCTGACCGTTGTCCTCGCTATCACGCTGGTGGGTATTCCGCTCATCGCTGTTGTCTGGTTAGGGGCGATTCTGTTGATCGTGGCCTCGCTGCTCATCCCGTTAGGCATGATCGTTTACTCCGTGATCGCGTTGGTTGAGGTGCGCAGTGGGCACAACTACCGGATGCCGAAAGTTGGGCGTTGGGTTGAGAGCCAGATGTACGACAATGCGTTCATCGAATTCTAAAATCCCGCTCTTTCTCCTTAGCAGCACCCCATCAGTCTGACAGGTCGTGTAGCGATACCGATTTGTGCAAACTGGCGGGGTGTTGTCTATTGCTAGTCCCCCCGGTGTATGGTAACCTTGCCCGACTTATTTGTATTTTGCGACGGGGGATTGACCATGCTAAAGACACACAACTGTGGCGAATTACGAGCAGAACACGCCGGTCAGCAGGTTACGTTGGCGGGTTGGGTTCACCGTTGGCGCGACCAGGGCGGTTTGATCTTCTGGGATGTGCGTGATCGCTGGGGCATTACCCAGATCACGATCAACCAGGAAACCACGCCCGATGTTCACGCCAAAGCGAAGGAGGTGCGCTCCGAATGGGTCGTGCAGATCACCGGTAATGTGATCCGACGCCCTGACGGCATGAATAATCCCGATCTGGCAACCGGCGACATTGAGATCGAAGTCACAGGTCTTGAAGTATTGAATCCCGCCAAAACTCCACCGTTTTACATCAACAAAGATGAAAACGTCGAAGAACAACTGCGGATGCGTTACCGCTATCTGGACCTGCGCCGTCCCAAGATGAAATCAAATATTGTGCTGCGTCATGAAGCGATCCGCTTCATTCGCAACTATTTGGGGGATCGCGGTTTTGTCGAGATCGAAACGCCGATCCTGTTCAAAACGACCCCCGAAGGCGCGCGCGATTATCTTGTGCCGAGTCGTGTGCATCCCGGTAAATTCTACGCGCTGCCGCAGAGTCCGCAGCAGTTGAAACAGTTGTTGATGGTGGCAGGTTATGAACGTTATTTCCAGGTGGCGCGCTGCTTCCGTGATGAGGATCAGCGTGGGGATCGCCAGCCGGAATTCACCCAGCTTGACCTGGAAATGAGCTTTATCACCCGTGAAGATATTCTCGATTTGATCGAAGGGTTGATGACTTCCTTGGTCGAAGAAGTATCCGATATGGAGCTAATTACCAAGCCGTTCCCGCGCCTGTCGCATGACGATGCAATGGCTCGTTATGGTACGGACAAGCCCGACTTGCGTTACGGTATGGAGATTGTGGATATTAGCCAACTCGCGGGCCAAACCGAGTTCCGCGTATTCACCAGCAACGTTGAAGCGGGGAATCCGGTCCGGGCGCTGTGTGTGCCGGGCTGCGGTTCGTACAGCCGCAAGCAGATTGGCGAACTTGAAGACATCGCCAAGGAACACGGAGCTAAGGGGCTGGCGACGATGGCGGTGGAAAATGCCGAAACTGGCGAAGTCCGGTCTTCGATAGCCAAGTTCTTTACCGAGGATCAGATCAAAGCGCTCATCGCGCAGATCGAGGCCCAAACGGGCGATTTGCTGTTGTTTGTATCGGATACGGTTGGCGTGGTGTGTTCGGCGCTCGATGCGCTGCGGCGTGAAATGGCGCGGCGGCTTGAATTGGCCGATCCAAACCAACTCGCGTTTTGCTGGGTGCTTGATTTTCCGCTCTTTGAGTGGAACGAAGACGAAACGCGCTGGGACCCCAGCCATCATCTGTTCACTGCGCCGATGTGGGAAGATGTGGCGTATCTGGATACCGATCCCGGCAAGGCGCGCGGCCAGCAGTATGATCTCTCCTGCAATGGCAACGAGGTTGCTGGGGGCAGCATCCGTATCCATAACCGCGCGATTCAGGAGAAAATATTCGGCTTGATCGGGTTGGATATTGATGTTGCCAAAGAACGCTTTGGGCACATGCTCGAAGCCTTCGAATTTGGCACGCCGCCGCATGGGGGCATCGCGTCCGGGCTGGATCGCCTGATCATGCTGCTGGCGAAAGAGCCGAATATCCGCGAGGTGATCGCGTTCCCGAAGACGCAGAACGCTGCCGATCTCATGGCGGGTGCGCCATCGGAAGCCGAAGACAAACAGCTTGAGGAATTGCATATCCGTTTGGTGGAATAATGCCAGCGCGGTTTGCGATCATTGTGCGTTATAGCAGGCTAATCCAACGGGGTAATTGTCAACAATCACCCCGTTTTTGTTTGGGTGAATTTCTCATGAAATCGCCAGTAGTGTATACTCTGCATTAGAGATTTCATTTCAGGAGGATATTATGGCAGAAAATACCATGCAAGATGTGTCGGGCATCCGCGCAATTGATAGTTTGTCAGCGAACGAATTTCAGGTGGAAATTGACGGCGAGGTCGCTGCCGGGATTTTTGGCGTGAGCGGCATCCACATTCGCCACGTTGATTTGACGGCTGGTAAACTGGTCCCGCAGCCGTTGACGATCACCAAAATGGTGCAGCAGGACGCCGCGTTGCCCTTTAATCAATGGACACACGAAACGCTCGCTAACCCAACAACCAAAGTCACGCGCGAGATCGCAGTGGTCGCGATGGATGATGGTGTTGAAACCCGGCGGTGGGTGTACAAAGATGCCTGGATCAGCGACATTGCCTTTTCTGATTTCGACACGGCCCGCGATGAACTGATCGAAGAACGTCTGACCATTCATCACGGCGGCGTGGAAGAAATCTGGCCGGAGTAAACATTATTTTGTTCGGTCATTCGCCAGAAATAAAGCAAGCGCTCGCCTGATTGGTGAGCGTTTGTTATTCGGGCCGATTCCCTTCAACCAATTTTTTCGCCGCGATAGGGTTTTTAGTGGTATTATTAGCGGCAGATAGATGATTCTGTCAGGAGGCTAAAAGTTTACACATGGCAACGAATGCGAGCACATGGTTTTATACCGAGCCTGAACATGATCGGTTTTTACTTGAAGAACGAGTTAATCATACATTTTGGGGCAACCGGATCATGGCGATTACACTGTATTGCACCAATGCCAAATCGCCATTTCAGATGGAAGGTGAATGGCGCGGCGTGCCCGTTACTATCGAATGGGTTCCGCGTGAGTCATTTACGCTGACTATGCAAGCTGCTTGTGACGATTCCGACAAACTAATTTTGGGCATCAAAGAAATACTGGCACTCTTGCCCACCGTATCCTATGTCAATGCTGCGGGTGAATTGATTGCTGAATGGTATGTTACCGGTGGCGAAGATCGCGCCCGGCAAATTGAAAGCAATTCGAGTTATAAAGAGATCAAGCGATACAAAAAATGAGTTCTAACCCGCCATCTCTGGCTTACGACCTGGCACGCGATGTGAAGATTCTGTCGGCAATGGCTTCGAATTTGACGCCATACCTGTACGAATCTGAATTGTACGGCTATCTGGCCGGGGATTTGCCCCGGTTGACAGTGGGTGGGGTGCTGCTGCGTTTGTACCGGCTGTTGCGCCTGGATGATGAATTTCTGACATCCGAACAGCAAAGCCAGATTCAAGATGCCAATCTGAATTTTGAAGCGGAGTGTTCGCAGTGGGCGGTACATTACGAACACAAGCTACAACATGAATTACAGGCGCGCTGTCATGCGCTTGAGCAGTTCTTACACGAATGTGCCGAAAAACTGCACGGTTGCGCCGCCATCTATCCATCACAAGCCGAAAAACGGACGATGATTTATCATCTACAAGCGGAAGCGCATGAGCGTGATGTGCTGGCCGATGATATGTTGGCCCGGATTACGAAATTGGACCAACGCCTGCGCCAATTTTTTGAAGAGGGTGATTTTCTGATTGGCGATGAGCGGTTGGCGAGCGTTTACCCCAAAGACACATTTTGGTGGCTCTATGGGCAGTTGATTGAGGAAAAACGCTAGGTTGGTGTTTCGCTGTTAGCCTTTGTATGTATAAGCGCGTGTAGCTCTACCTAAAGCTGCTCTGGTCCCCGCCGGGGCAGTTGTCGTTCACCAAGGGGTGATCTGTGATTGACAAACCTGCCGGACAACCTGCATCGATTCATGTTTCTGCACCGGGGAAAGTGATGCTGCTTGGTGAACATGCTGTTGTGCATCAGCGTCCCTGTCTGGTGACTGCCGTCGATGCGCGCTTGCACATGACGCTCACCCTCACCGATGATGACCAGTTTACGATCTATGCGCCGGATGTGGGGGTGGATCAGATACAGGGCGCTATCGCTGATGCTTTCGCCGGGAATCAAGCGCTGGCGAAAGGCACACGTTTTATCGAAAGCGCACTGGCTGTTTTCCGCGAGCAGTTTGGTTTGGATCGCGGCGTGCAAATCACCACGCGCAGCGATTTTTCCAGCGAACTCGGTTTGGGTAGTTCCTCGGCAACGGTAGCGTGTACCCTGTTTGGCCTGGCGCAGCTATGCCAGCACGATCTAGCGCCGCGTGAGTTATTTGATCTCGGTATCCAGGCGATTTTTCGCGTGCAGCAAACCGGCTCCGGGTTTGATCTCGCTTCGGCCATCTACGGCGGCACGTTGTATTACAACAATGTCGATCCGCGTGAAATTATCCCGTTAGCAGTGCCGGATTTGCCGTTGCTGGTTGCTTATACGGGTACTAAAGCCGATACGCCGACCTATGTCCGGCAGGTGGCGGAGCGGCTCGTTACCTGGCCGGAGGCCATGACCCGTATTTTTGATGCGATGGCGGAATTGGTGCAGGTGGGGCGTGGTGCATTAGGAGCTGCCGATTGGCCGCGTTTGGGGCAACTGCTGGATATGCAGCATGGTTTGGCGCACGCGATTGGCGTGGATACGCCGAAAACGGTTGAACTGGTTTTTCGGGCGCGTGAAGCGGGGGCGTATGGGGCCAAATTGAGTGGCGCGGGGGGCGGGGATTGTATTATTATCTTGGCTCCCGATCATAAACGAACTGAGATAGAAACGGCGCTTCAGGCATCCGGCGGGCAAATAATCCCGGTGCTGCCGAATGCGCCGGGCGTGCGTATCGAACCAGAGGATAAGGAACTATGACCGAACGGAAGGCGACGGCCCTAAGCTGCGCGAATATTGCATTTATCAAGTACTGGGGACGGAAAGATCATGATTGGCGGCTGCCCTTAAACACGTCGATTTCGATGAATCTGGACAATGCGACAACAACGACTACTGTGATATTCGATCCCACGCTCAAAGCCGATCAGTTATTGATTGAAGATACGGAAACTACCCCAAAAGCCGCGCTGCGCGTTACGGAACACTTAAACCGGATACGCAAATTGGCGGATACCTACCTGTGGGCGCGAGTCGTATCGCGCAATTCGTTCCCGATGGGCGCGGGTATTGCGTCGTCAGCATCAGCGTTCGCCGCGTTAACTGTCGCGGCGTGTGCGGCCTTAGACCTCGATCTCCCTGAGCGCGAATTAACCATTCTGGCGCGATTAGGATCGGGTTCGGCCTGCCGTTCGATCCCGGCGGGGTTTGTGGAGTGGCACGCCGCCGATACCAGCGAAGAATCGTTTGCCGAACAGATCGCGCCGCCGGATCATTGGGATTTGTGCGATCTGATCGCTATTGTCCAGACCGAACACAAGGTGGTTGACTCATCAAAGGGGCATGAATTAGTCGATCCGAGTCCGTTTGCCGCCGCGCGATTAGCGGCTGCGACTCGTGGGCTGTCCGTGATCCGTAAGGCGTTGATGGCGCGTGATTTTGTCGCATTCGGGGAAGAAGTCGAACAAGAGGCGATCCGAATGCACGCAGTCGCCATGACCTCACAACCCAGTGTGTTGTACTGGTCGCCGGAAACGGTGCGGATTCTCCAAGCGGTGCGTACTTGGCGCGCGGCAGGGCTGCCCGCCTATTGCACCATTGACGCGGGCGCGAATGTGCATGTGTTGTGCGAAAGCGAACATGCCCCCACCCTGAAACGCCAGTTGCATACGTTGTACGGCGTGCGCGATGTGATTCTCAACCGGCCCGGCCCGGCTACGCGCTTAATTGATGAACACTTGGCTTAACTTTAGCAGATTCTAACCGCTTTTTAAGGGACAATTATCAGCGTAGACGAACCGCCTGCGTTATAATTTAAATTCACGTTTGAAAGGGACTCATGCAACGATGTAATGGCGGCGAATTGGTCTATTACCAGTTCGATCAATGGGCAAGCGGCGAACACATTATACATGGTATTTTCACCCGCATGGGAGGTGTGAGCGCTGCACCCTGGCAAACGCTTAATTTGGGCGGTACAGTGGGCGATGATCCCGCCGCCGTGCGTGAGAATCACCGCCGGGCCTATGCTGCACTCGATCTGGATGCGGCTCGTGCATGTACGGTGTGGCAGGTCCACAGCGCGGATACGGTGGTTGTCCAACAGCCTGTCCCCAACCGGCGCTGGTTAGCGCGCGCCGACGGCATGGTCACGGATCAACCCGGCGTGCCGTTGATGATGCGTTTCGCGGATTGTACGCCGATTTTGTTGTTTGATCCGGTCCAGCACGCTGTCGGGATCGCTCACGCGGGCTGGCGCGGAACGGTTACAGGCGCGGCGATAAGTACGCTTGAGGCGATGTGTGCCGCGTTCGGTTCGCGTCCACAAGATATCCAGGCCGGGATCGGTCCTAGCATTGGGCCGGAACGGTATCAAGTTGGCGAAGAAGTTGTCGAAGCGGTCCAGGCTTATTTTGGACAGACTGCCGGACTGATCAACCGCGCCGAGGATGGCAGCGCTTATCTGGATTTGTGGGCCGCGAATCGTTTAGCGCTGACGCGATCCGGCGTGACGCAGATCGAAGTAGCGGGTATTTGTACAGCCAGCCATACGGACGAATTTTATTCACATCGCGCCGAAAATGGTCAAACCGGGCGCTTTGGGGCAGTGGTAGCCCTTGCTGAAAGTTAGAGTAGACAAGTGATGTCAGATTCAGATCAGACGCAGCACCCCACGATCAGCGAACGAATCGCCGCCGTGCAGCGCGAAATCGCGGCAGCGTGCCAGCGCGCCAATCGTGCCCCCGATGCGGTAACGTTGGTCGCCGTGAGCAAAACGCATCCGGCCAGCGAAGTGGTGGAAGCGATGCAGGCGGGGTTACGGCATTTTGGCGAAAACCGGCTTGAGGAAGCGCTCCCCAAAATGTCCGCAGTGACCGATTTGTTGACCGATCAAGCTGGTGAATGGGCAAAAATGCCCAGGCAATGGCACATGATCGGCCATGTCCAGAGTCGCAAAGCGCGCTATGTTGCTTCCGGTTTCAGTCTGCTTCATTCATTGGATAGTATATATTTGGCGGAGCGGTTAAGCCGCTTTGTGATGGAGCAAGCC
>JAFGJA010000246.1 GCA_016929355.1 Anaerolineae bacterium
AAGGCTATGTCGGCGCGAACATCAACCGCATCTCGATCAATGCGGGCTTTGCGAAAGGCACGATCTACAACCATTTCGCCAGCAAACAGGCGCTCATGCTCACGCTGATTGACGAGATCGCCAGCCAGCAGATCGCCATGATCCGCGCGCAGGTCGATTCCACCTCTGATCCTACCGCCAAACTGGAAGCGTTTTTCCGCGCGGGTTTCGCGTTCGTGGAGCAGAATCCCGCCCCGGCGCGCGTCGTGATCAATGCGCTCTACGGGCCGGATGCAATCTTTAAAGGGCGCGTCTTCACCGCCTACCAACCGCTATTCGATCTGCTCATCTATGACACACTGACCGCAGGCATCACGCGCGGCCTGTTCCGTAAAACCAACCCCGACGAAACGGCGGGTCTGATCATGACCGTCTATCTGGGCAGTTGTTCGCTGCTCAACGCGGATAACATCATCGGGATTCCGCCCGCCCAAGTCACCGATTTTGTCCTGGCTGGCATCCGGCAGGAGGGCTGTTAGATGGAACCGATCACCTATTCGCTCACCAACGGAGCGCGGCGCTCCGACCAATTTTACGCCGACATCGACGCGCTGACCGACGAGGTTATCGCCGCCGCCGAACCCCAATTCGGCGCATTAGTCGCGGATTATGTGGATTATCTGCGCGCCAACGCCATCGAAACACCGCGCACCGACGCCGAGTATTACTTTGAACTGCTGACGCTCGGTGTATTGTGGCGCAGCTATGCCCACAGCGCGCTCGATCTCGCCCCGCTGCCCCAACGCACGCTGAACTGGCTGGCGCGGCAACGCGAGCGCGGCGGACGCATGAAACAGGTCGCGGATCGGGCGCGGGGCGTACTGTCCACGCTGTTCCTCGCGCGGAACGGCCACCACGATTCCCCTGCGCCGACGCTGGATCACCTTGACAAATTGATCGCGTGGCTGGCGGCGGTGGGCGATTTTAAGGAGGAAGTGCGGCGCTTGCGCTTGTGGCAGGGGTATTTTGCCGCGCTGCCGAAGCCTGAAGCACTCCGGCAAGAAAACAAACCGGGAAGCCCTCTAAAGGGGCTAGCGGAAACCGGGCAACCAGCCCCTTCAGAGGGCTTACAGGCTTTTGACCGTCATAGCCGGATGGTTTCAACCTCCGGCGGTACGCACACTACACCCGCACCTACCAGGGGTCTCGCCGCCGTGATCGCGTTCGCAGACTGGTTCGAAACGCACAGTCTGGACACATTAGGCGCATACACCGCCCATGTCGAAACGTTCCTCGCGGAAAAACACCCGGCG
Organism: Anaerolineae bacterium; assembly: GCA_016929355.1. Lineage (GTDB taxonomy): Bacteria > Chloroflexota > Anaerolineae > Aggregatilineales > Aggregatilineaceae > JAFGJA01. The sequence continues at coordinate 1,293 of JAFGJA010000246.1, forward strand.
TATCGCTGGCGCGAAAATCGCATCTTCACCGGGCGGCAGCGCGTCGAATATCACCTGAACATGGTCGGCACAACGATCATGAACCGGGCGTTTCGCGCAGCGTTCCAGGCCGCAGATCGCCAGATCGTATTTGTGCCGCCGTGTATGCGCGCCCGGCAGGATGGCTCCTGCGCAGCCACACCCACCCCTTACGGCGAACGCTGCGCCGGGTGCGAACCGGCTTGCCGCGTGCATCAGGTCACGAAATTGGGCGAAAAACACGGTTTCCTGGTCTTCATGCTGCCGGACGATTTAGAGGGACTTTCACCGGATGCCGCGCGCGGCAGTTCAGCATCAAGCGAATCCGGCGCAAAACCCGCACTGGGGATCGTCGGTGTGTCGTGCGCCCTGACCAACGCCGCCGGGGGCTGGAAGACGCGCCGCCTCGGAATTCCCGCACAGGGTTTGCTGCTCGATTACGTCGGCTGTTATTGGCACTGGCACAAAGACGGGATTCCTACCGCGATCAACCTGGGGCAACTGCTAAAGATCATCGGGGCGGAAGAAGCGCAAAAAACAGACTCCGTTCAGACCTAAAAACAGACGCACTAACCCATTTGCGCTCTATCAATTTTCCGATTAGCATACCATGAAGAATCTATTCTTTGCGTATTATACTGACCGGAAAATTATTAATGCCCCATCCCACCGAATGCCCAAACTGCGGGCAGATCAATGCCGCCGAAAACAAAACCTGCGTGATCTGTGGCTCGCCGCTCGACAAACCACCCGCGCAGGATGGCACGCCGCGCCGCCAACCCTACCAGCAGCCCACTGCCGCCAGCCGCCGCGCCTATCGCACCCTCATTCACCGCTATATGCGCATCTTCGGCATTCTGAAATGGCTCGGCTGGCTGCCCTTGTGGAATGGCTTCATCTTGTTCTGCGCCGCCTCCAGCCCCTTCAACGCGCCCCTGTTCGCGCTGGCGGTGGCCCTGCTGCTGACCGGGGCCGCGCTGATCTGGTGGTGTCCTAAAATCCAGCAAGCGCTAGAGGTCGGGGAACAATGGCCGCTCCACGCGATCAACGTCGCGCACTGGTTGGTGTATGGGGTGCTGGCGATCAGTTTAGCCGGGGCCAACATTGCGCTGTCGTTCGATGAGGAAGCCACCACCGACATAATCGCGTGCTGCAATGGATATTTTTTTCTCCTTGCCGCCGTGAATTGGTATTTTCACAGGAAGTATCAACGCGCCTTCACCACGTACCGCGCCACCCGCGATTTTGGCGCGCTCACCGATCACTCAGGCCGCCCCCCGCACCCGATCACGCTGCTCTTTTTCGCGGGCGTACTGGGCTTAGCCTTGCTCGTCACCCTCATTAGCGGCCCGCTCCCCGCCGAAGGCGCAACCGAATCCGGGGCCGAACGCGGCTCACGCATCCTAATCGCCGTACTGCTGCTGCTGTTCATCGTCATGGGCATGGGCATCTGGAAACGGCAAATGTGGTTCCGCCTGCTCGTCATGTTCATCACGTTTATGATCGCAGCGCAACTGGTGTGTTTCATGTTCGCAGTATCATCACCGGAAGGGATCGCGCTTTTAGCCGGGATCGCTGGCATCAATTTTTTGATCTGGCGCTGGTTTAACAACCGTGATGATTTTTTTAAACATTAAACCTCACCCCCCGGCCCCCTCTCCACGCATAGAGAGGGGGAGTTCAGGGTAGAGTCAGGTTATAACCATCTACTAGAGGCTGATTCATGACCAAACCCGTTGAATGCCCCCAATGCGGCCAGATCAATGCCGCCGAAAACAAAACCTGTGTGGTCTGTGGCTCACCCCTGAATCGCCCCCCGGCGCAGGATGGACACCCCAAGCCCGCGCCCGCCGTATACCTGCCCACCGCCGCGCGCCGCCGCGCCTACCGCGAAATGATCAACAGGTATATGGGCTTCTTCGGCTTTATCAAGTGGGCGGGCTGGCTCCCGTTAGGCTTTGGTATCATCTATGCGTTTAGCATCCCGGCGTTAGGTTGGGCGGGACTATGCTGGGCGGTTCCTTCGCTGCTGATCGGCGCGGGTGTGGTCTGGGGCGGATCAAAAATCCAACGCGGACTGCAAGTCGGCGAACAGCGCACGTTGGATATAGTGAACAACCTGCATTGGGCCGTTTATGGCATAATGGGCTTCGCCATCTTCGGCCTGTTCATCGCGGGCATGGCAACGGCGCGGGATAATACCTGGACCGAATTAGGCTTTCTGGCAATTATTCCGTTCGGCATCATCGTTGCCAACTGGTACATGCATCAGGCGTTTTTAGTCCTGACCGGGCGCAAAGACGGGAAAATCCCCCGCTTCTAGCCGGGGCTATTCATGCACCTGAAACAACTCAATCACTTCGCCGCTTGGCCCCTCGAAAAAGGCGATTGTCACTTGCAACGCGCCTAAATCCACGTCTTTCGGCTCGACGGTGATCGTGTAGCCCGCTTCACGCACAATTTCTGTCACAGCGCGGGTATCGGTGGTCGCCAGCGCGAAATGCAAAACCGGATCGTTGGGCGCAGCGCTGCCGGGCTGGGGCGTTGCGGCGGTGGGTTGGAACAGCTCAATGTGGCTCCCGTCGCCCGTATCGAGCAGCATGATTTTGCGCTCCGGCGAGCCGAACTCCGCGACCACCGGCATCCCCAACACATCACGGTAGAGCTTCAGGGATTCGTCAAGGTCGCGCGCCTGGATAGCGATATGGTGCGTGCCGCAGCCGGGAATGATGGTATTTTTGTCACCGATTGGCATGAATAGCACTCCTTCAACAAAAAGTAAACTACTTCGACAATGTCACATTTAAGGTCCCAAACGAGTTGGGTGATTTTTCAAGCGTGATTTACGGGAACGAG
>JAFGJA010000247.1 GCA_016929355.1 Anaerolineae bacterium
GGCGATGACAACACGACGGGATCAGTAATGAGCGGATCGACACCGATCTTGGCCGTCATGGTTGAGCCAGACGCGCTGATTTGTGAGACACTCACGCCCAAATCCGTATTTGTATAGTACGAAGTTGTGTTGGGATTTGACGTGAAATTAAACGTGGTGTTGCCGGTTGTGCCAGGGAAGGGATCGCCCGCATTACCCTGGTTATGGTTACTTATATCCCCTTTATATTCAAGTTGGTATAGCCCATCCGCCTGTTCGAGCGCCACTACATAGTGGTTGCCAGGGCCGCTACACAGGTAGTTGTTCTGCAGGGGACATTGGTTGTCATTCGAATAGGCATTGTCATCAATGTGCCAGATCAGCAGCCCATCGCCCGGCAAAGCGGCGTCAGACCCCAATTTCTGGCGATTTTCGAGCAACCAGTATTCGTTGGTGTTGCCACCATTAAGCCGGAAGATTGAATTGTTTTGGTTGTTCACCACATTGGGAATACTGATGGTCTGGTTCGTGCCGGAGATATTAACCGCATCATTGAAGCCGAGGAAGACACGCGACCACGCATCGAAATACGAGGGGGAGTTTCCCAGGTAGCCATTCCACGACCCACCGGCCATCAGACTCCAATCACCCACCCCGGCGGATGGTCCGTCTCCTTGACCAACGTCATCATAGTCATAGAGATCGGGCAAGCCCAGCGCGTGACCTAATTCGTGGACATACACCCCATGCGTCATATCACTGGTGCTGGCGTCTACACTGAACCAGTATTCCGGTTCCGTCGTATACGAACCAATTTTTACACCATCATGGACCGGTTCATTCCAGACCCACCAGGAATGGGACCAGATGGCATTAGCAACACCCGCTTCGGCACCTTGTCCCGCGTGAATGACAAAGACAGTATCAACGTAGCCATCACCATCGTTGTCGTAGTTGGCAAAGTTCACCACCGAATCAACGGCAATTACTGCTTCTTCGGTGAGTTTTTGACAGTTATTCGGATATGAACCCGTGCAATAATTTGTCCCATCGACATAGTAATTGTACGCCTGAGGCATACGCTGCCAGCCCATTGTGCTGGGCAGGTTGAGAGTTACGATGTCGAGCAGACCATACGACGATTCATCGTAGAAACTATGCACGGTCGCCGAGCTAGACGTACCGAATAACAGCGTATCAAAGTAGGTGGCCGGAGCCGTGGCGACGTTATCGCTAAAATCGACCAGAATCGCCAGGGTGCGGAAGGTGGTTGATGGGATTACCCCATTGGGACCACTGGATAACTGGGCTGATTCCAACTTATCCAGGATCGGCATACGCGGGCCGGGCTGGAAGGATTCAGCAGTTAACGATGGAAACAAGTCATACAGGCTGGTATAGCCCTGCGCTTGCAGGTCAGCCCGCGTTTGATCGGTTGGCACCATAACACGCAGTGGTGCTCGTTCGGGTGTTTGCTGCGGCGGGGCAGCCTGGCTTACGCTGCCGGATGATATGAGAGCGATCAGGGTCAACACGACTACCACCGTGTTGACAAAGAACGTGCCCCATCTACGGAATGAATGATTTCGTTGCATTAATTCTTATCCTTCGACGTGTTAGCTTTGTCCTACAGATACGGAAAATTTCCCCATAGGGAGATTATAATAGTATAGTACCTCAGAACGCCCCTGTACAATGGGAAAAAAGGGTAAATTTTCTGTGAAAAACGGCAATCACGAGGCCAGTCGAGACTTGATGAACCACGTTGCGAAGTGTTCTGTATTGGGTGTATGGGCGAACGTGTTTACGATTGACACGTTTATGGCTACGATGCGGCAGGCCATTAATTCACATACGCGATGTATTATTGGCAATCACAATCTCCACAGTATTTATCTGCACCACCATGATGCACAGATGCACGCCTTTTTTGAGGTGGTCGATTACGCCTACATTGATGGGATGCCCTTTGTGCTCTGGGGCAAATTGATGGGATTTCCCCTCGAACGTGTGCACCGCCTCACCTGTGTAGACTGGGTTCCCCAACTCATTGAACGGTGTGCGGTTGAACACTGGCGCGTGTTCTATCTGGGAGCTAAACCGGGCGTAGCCGCGCGGGGGGCCGAGCAATTTCGCACCCAACTGCCCGGTCTAAATATCGCCACCGCACATGGTTATTTTGACCTGGATTCAGCCGATAACGCGCGGATCGTGGCGCAGATCAATGCTTTTGATCCGGATATTTTGCTGGTGGGGATGGGGATGCCGCGTCAGGAAGATTGGATTTACCAGAATTACACCCAACTTTCCGCCCGGTGCATCATCACGGTGGGGGCTGTGATCGATTATCTGACCGGCGAGATTCCCACGCCGCCGCGCTGGACAGGACAAATGGGCCTGGAATGGTTAGCCCGCCTCATCGCAGAACCGCGCCGGTTAGGAAAACGGTATCTGGTCGAACCCTGGTTTTTGCTGCCGTATATGGCGCAGGATGTCACCGCGCGGCTGCGCGGGCGTCACGGACGGGAGGAAGCGTAACGGTCAATCGTTTGCTGGTAAATGGCGGTGAGCAGCGCCAGATTGCGTGCGGCGCTGTATTTTTCTTCAAATGTTCGCCGCGCATTTTGCCCTAATTCGACCATCGCCGCCGGATGGTCCCAGGCCCAGCGCACTTTAGCCGCGAGATCATCCGCGTTGCCCGCCTCAAAATGCAGCCCGGTCTGCTGGTCCGTGACGATTTCTTCGCCCACCCCGATCCGCGAGCCAATGACCGGCACGCCACAGGCGAACGCTTCAATGGCAACCATCCCGAACGTTTCATAGTAGCCCACCGAGGGCCATATGAGAAAACGCGCCCCTTTAATCAGGTCAAATAATGCGTCGCGTTCCAATCGCCCGACTATTTCGATCTGAGGGGAACGGCTGGCGATCTGTTCAACTTCGGCCAGTAACGGCCCGCCGCCGCGAATTTTGAGCGGCATAGCTAACGCTTCCCATGCGCGCAGCAGGGGATATGTGCCTTTTTCAACATCAAGCCGCCCCAAATACAGGGCATAGTTGCCGGGTGAGGCGGGATCGAACACACGCGGGCCAGGATCAGGACTCACAAAATGCGGTTTGAGCGCGATCTTATCCGCCGGGAGGCCGATCTCGATGAATTTGCGGCGGAAAAATTCGGTGAACACAATCAGCGTATCCACCATTGTGGACCAGGTTTGCCGCCAGCGATGAAAGACCAGCATCCCCGCCATGACCGCCGTTTGCAGCCGGGAATCACGGTAACAACCATGCAGCACACTCGGCCAGGGTGGGTTTTTGCCCACACAATCCTCGCAGAGTCGTCCATCACGAAACAGGGTTGAAGAAGGGCACATCAGGCGCGGGTTGTGCAGCGAGTGGACCACCGGCACATGGGCTTCGCGGCACGCCCAAAAGACCGAGGGGGACAGCATATAATGCAGGTTGTGAAAATGGGCAATGTCCGGTTGTGTCTCGCGCAGCAACGCGCGCATCTGCCGCCGCGCATCTTCAGCCCAGATCACCCGCTTGGGCAAAGTGACTTTTTTCAGGAGTGGGAATTCCGTCGTTTCCCAATTTGAGCGATCATGGACAATAACTTCGTGTCCCGCTTCGCGTAGGAGCGCCGTTTCCTGCTCAAAAACGGTTTCTTCGCCGCCCGGATACCGGTAACGACTGTGAGCGACCAGAATACGCATACGTTTATCCCTTCACTTTGCTGGTCAGCCGAACCACCTGGCGACGCAATAACACGGCAAATTCAAATGCGCGCTGTCCCAACAAACTCAGCGCTAATAGGCTCCATCCCACCGGGTAACTCGGTGTAGCGCGAATCGCTTGCCGCAGCAGTTGACGCGCTTCGTTCGTATTACCCACCATCATATTTTTCATGCCATGCGCACAATAGATTTTGGCCTGCTCCAGAGGACTGAGCGCCTGAAAGGATGGTGTTTGCAATACGCGGCGCTGCACGGTGATTTCATGCTGTTTCTCATTGGGATGATTTTGGTAGGAGGTGGTCGGCAATCCCCAGTTTTTTACTGTGAACTCAACCCGATCCGGCATCTGGAAACAGGTCAGTGGCGTATTGATATATAAAAAGGGAGTATGAACGGCCAAGCGCAGCCAAAAATCATAATCTTCGGCTAATTCGAGATTGGTATCAAAGGTGATGGCATGTTCAAGAGTGACGTCATGGCGAAACATTACCGATGAGAGGACGATAAAACAGCGTTGGGCCAGTTCCGCCAGAATCATACCGGACGGATAGGGCACAGGATAGATCGTCGAGAAGCGTTCATTGCGTTCGCCCGCGCTATCAATGAGCCACACATCAGTATAAACTGCCCCTAACGCCGGATCGCGCGCAAAAGCCGCCATCCGGCAGGCCACACTCTCCGGCAGCAAATAATCATCTGAATCGAGGAAGGCGACCAGATCGCCCTGTGCCGCCAACAATCCCGTATTCCGTGCGCCCGCGCGTCCGGCGTTGGGTTGTTGGATGACGCGCAGCGCAGCCCCATACCCCGCCAACACATCAGGCGTATGATCAGTGGAGCCATCATCAACCACAATGATCTCATCCGGCAGATGGGTTTGGTCCAATACACTGTTGATCGCCCGTTGGACCAATTCTGCCCGGTTGTAAGTGGGGATGATCACGCTCACGGAAAATGGCATACAGGGTCCCTTAATGGTTTAGCGCCGTCGCGCGTTGACGCCGCCGCCAGCGCCGCAGCGCGCGCACACTGCGAATCAGTCTTAGCCCGATTTTACGCACTGGTTCCGGTAAGGCCAGTACGCTCTCATATAACCGGGTTGGTTTATCATAGATTGTAAACATGGGTGTTTGGTTATGCGCAGTTAACAACTGTTTTTTTACAGCATAATAATGGGCGATCTGCGCCGGATCGTTGGCTGCGATCAAGTTCACCAACCAGTGATGCATCTGGCCGTTGACACCAAACTCAATAAATTGGCGGGCGGCCTGACGGTGAATAGGATCGCTCATATAACCCGCTTCCACTAATGCCTGATAATACCCTCTGGCGGCATGATACCAATTTTCTACGCTGGCCTGGTGGGATGCATTGCCGGTGTGCTGCCGGAACGCAAACGCAATCGCCGGGCTGCATACCTTATAGGCCAGCTTACTCAGGCGATACCATGTTATATCATCCGCGTAGAGGAGTTGCGGAAATGGTGGAAAACCACCCACTTGACGGTAATCAGCCGCGCGCATCACGTACCCCGTCGCATTCGAGTCGCGCTGGAAATGATGGCGGGCCAGCATAAATTCAGCCGCGCTTTCGCGGTAAGGGATCGGGACGCAGGCGCGCCGCACGTTTGACTCTGCATCCATGAAGTGAAAATGTGTGCCATACAATGAGGCGTCCGGTTCAGCGCGAATCAAGCGGGCGATCTCCTCGCAAAAATTTGGGTACAACACATCATCATGGCCGAGAATGGTCATATAACCGTCTAGCTCCAGGCGCATAATGCGCGCCCAATTGCCCTCGATGCCTAATCTGTCCGGCGATGAATAGACCTGCACGCGGGGATCATCATACCCAGTGACCAGTTCCAGGGTGCGATCCGTCGATCCGCTTTCCAGGACGATCACTTGCACAGGCGGGTACGTTTGCTTTAACACGCTTTCAAGCGCAGCAGCAATATACTGCGCGCCGTTACGGGTTGGAATAATGACCGAAAAAGTGATTGTCATCGCGGATTACATCGTCTATTCACCTGGCACTCACGCCTGAATCGTAACTTGCCTCAAGTTTTGGTGCAATGTTGTGGAACCTTTGGCGCGTAGTCAGCGTCTATCTAACAGTGGTGTGGCCTTCGCGGATGCTGCTACACTCTTGATTATTGGTTCAATTGGACAACCTTCAAGGAGGGATGTCACCTATGTTTAATGCAGCGAATACCAAGCGGTTTCTGATTGTTGTCATTTTGCTGATGAGTCTGGCGATCAGCGCCGGATCAGTTTTGGCCGCGCCGCCAACCCAGGAAAGCGGGCAGCGCACGATCACCGTGACCGGCTACGGCACAGCTTACGGCGCGCCGGACATTGCGCGCGTAGGCTTGGGCGTTGAAGCGGTGAACGCCGACATCAAAGCGGCAATGGATGATGTGACTGGGCGGATGGCGGCGGTCATGGCCGCGCTGACGGATAGTGGCGTGGCGGCGGAAGACATTCGTACTGAATATTTCTCGATCTACCAGGATTACAGTTATGGTGCTCCCACGTTCGGCATGGAAGGCGAAATGATCGATCCGCAGTACCGCGTTTCGACCAGCATCACGATCACTATTCGCAATACGGATCAGGTGAGCAATTTGATCGCGCTGGCGGTGGATTCGGGTGCAAACATCGTCAATTACATCGAGTTCAACATTGAAGATCGCGCCACCCTGCAATCGGACGCACGCGGCAAAGCGGTGCAGAATGCACAGGAACGCGCGGCGGAACTGGCGGGCTTGCTGGGTTTGACCGTCGGTGATGCCCTCAGCGTGATCGAGAACAGCGATGTATATATGCCCACCGGACTCGGTGGCGGGGGTGGTTACGCGATGGACTCTGCTGTCGCTATCAGCGAAGGGCAGTTGAGTGTGAGCATGTCTGTGACGATCACCTTCGCGCTCGTTCCGGCGAACTAGGCAAATGCGCAGTTCGGTTCGGTAGGGGCGACCCACCGCGTCACCCCTACATTAATCTCATAAATTGAGGCAGTTTTTTTACACCTCATAGCCCGCGCTATTTCAGGAATTCTTCGCGAATCGGATTAAACGTATCGACTAACCGCACCTTATCGCTCAACAGTTGGATCGTGTGCGGCACATCGCCATCTACCGTGATCAGATCGCCGGTACTGAGCTTCTGCGGTTCGCCATCAATGAAAAACAGTAATTCACCTTCCGCGACATAGGTAATCTGTTCGTGCGGGTGCGAATGGGGCGGATCGGGTTCGGTCTGCGGGCCATCGGTGAAATCGATCACGACGACCATCAGATCATTGGTGTGCGCCAGATAACGCAAGCGACCCTCGGCGATGGCTGTTTTTTCGGCTTCGGAGAATTTTACGACGGTCATGGTAGGTTTGGTCCTTTGTTGATAAAAGCACCTGACCCCCTCTCCCTCCAATGGAGAAGGAGAACCAGGCCGAATGCTCAAGTCACCCTCTCTAACCTGGTTGGAGCGGGGGATTCAGGGATTGAGGCCATTTTTACTATGATTTTCTCTGTGTTCTCTGTGTCTCTGCGGTGAGATCAGCTTTTTACCGCGCCAGCCACGCCCCATCCACCGGCACAATGGCCGCGTTCATGTAATCCGAGGCGGCAGACGCCAGAAATACGACAATGCCCTTAAGATCGTCAGGATCGCCCCAACGTCCCGCCGGGATACGTGCCAGAATCGACGCATTGCGCGCTTCATCGGCCCGCAGAGGAGCCGTGTTGTCCGTTGCCATGTAGCCGGGTGCGATGGCGTTGGTGTTGATGCCGATGCTCGCCCACTCATTCGCCATCAGGCGCGTGAGGCCAGCCACACCGCTTTTTGACGCGGTATAGGAAGGAACCAGAATCCCGCCCTGGAAAGACAGCATTGACGCCACATTGATAATCTTGCCTTTGCCTTGCTCTTTCATGATGCGCGCGGCAGCTTGCGAGAGGAAAAAGACCGCTTTGAGATTGATGTCCATCACATCATCCCAATCTTTTTCGCTGAATTCGAGCGCCGGGGCGCGGCGGATAATGCCCGCATTGTTGACGAGAATATCCAGGCTGCCGAGTTCGTCCGCAATCTGCTGCGTGATCGCGTTAAGACCATCAACAGATGTTTCGAGCAGATTGCATTGGATGTTCAAAAAGCGGCGGCCAAGCGCTTCAACAGCCGCGCGCGTTTCGGTACACTCCGGCACAATATCCAGTCCGGCAATGTCCGCACCGGCTTCGGCTAAACCGAGCGCCATGCCCTGCCCTAAGCCGCGACTCGCGCCTGTTACCAACGCGACTTTGCCATCAAGTTTGAATGAATCAAGAATGCCCATTATTTTTTCCCTTATATTTACCTCACCCCCCGCCCCCCTCTCCATGCATGGAGAGGGAGAGACAGGTTGTTTACTCGATTCCTCCCTTTCCATTTACGGGGAGGTTGGCAACCTGTGGTTTCGCTGGGGGATGGGTTATTATTTCAAATCGCCCATCGCTACCGCGTCCATATCGGAGAAGGTCTGATTTTCGCCAGCCATCGCCCAGATAAACGCATAGTTGCCCGTACCCATACCCGCATGAATCGACCAACTGGGTGAGATCACAGCCTGCTCATTGCGCATGACAAGATGGCGCGTTTCGTCCGGCTCGCCCATCAGGTGAAAGACCACGTTATCGCCTTCCAGATCGAAGTAGAAATACACTTCCATGCGGCGCGCGTGGGTGTGCGCGGGCATCGTATTCCACATATTATTCGGATCGAGCAAGGTCACGCCCATCACCAATTGGCAGCTTTTTGGCCCATCGGGATGGATGTACTTATAGATCGTGCGCTTGTTCGAGTTCGCAATATCACCCAGATGCATTGGGGTCGCGGTGCTGATCGGGATATGTGTGGTCGGATAGGTATGGTGCGCGGGCGTGCTGCTGAAATAGAAGTGGGCCGGATTTGCGGCGTCGTCACTGGCAAACGTAACTTCCTGCGCGCCCATGCCGATGTACAGCCCGTCGAGTTTCACCATCGGGTAAGTCATGCCATCCACCGTAACTTGACCCGCACCGCCAACATTGACCACGCCCATCTCGCGCCGTTCCAGGAAAAAGTCCGCACCGAGTTCCTTCGGATCGCCCGCCAAAACCAACGCGGCGTCCGCCGGGGCCGCGCCACCGGTAATGATGCGGTCAATGTGACTGTAAACCATGTTGATCGCGCCATCTACGAACAGGTTCTCGATCAGAAAGTCGCTGCGGAGTTGCTCAGTCGTGTACGTTTTTACCCGGTCAGGGTGGGCGGGATAACGCATTTCCATAACAAAATTTCTCCTTTGCTTGGTAGGGGCGTATTGCCCCTACAATTCGATTAAATAAATTTGCACACGCCCACCATGATCGGATGCGTACAGAATCCGGCTGCCGTCCCAATCCCAGGTGGGATGGCAATGGCTGCTTTGCGTGTGCCAGGATGTCTTATGATTCGCCAGCGTGGTCAGCGTGGCTTCTTCGCCGGAAATGTCGATCAAAACCAGATCGTCCACATCATCCCCAACTAACAGCGTATTATCCGGGTTGGCATGATAGTGGTTGCAATAGAACGGCATATCAATCCGTTTGATCAGATTCCCTTTTTTGTCCATCAAGCCGACAAACGGTGTCATGGCATTTTCATTCACCGGGACATCGGTCACAACCGCCTGGGTGCGATGCGACGTAATCGTCCCATCGTGGCCGGGGCCGCGATTGTCAAAGAAGACGTAACCATCCTGCGTCCAGAATTCGTGACCGATGGAATCCTGTTCTTCCTGGCGGAAACACGGCTTAGCTTCGCGCGTGATAAAATCCAGATACCAGATACGCTGTGTGACCAGGTTCCAGGGACCTTCATGGCAGAATGAGCCAAACGTGGCATCGTCCGGCGCAAATTGGAAATGACCGAGCTGGTGTGTATCCCGAAAGACATCCAGCCAGCCGGAACCATCCAATTGAGCCAGGGTGATGCGCCCATCTTTGATCGCGTAAAAGCGTTCTTTGAACCCGGCGTAATTCGCGCCCCGGTAATGAATCTCGTTCTCAGTCACAATTTCATTACGGCAAAACGCCACATACTGACGGTTGGCGGCAATGGAGGGTACGCTGGCGACTTCAAAAGCGGGATCGTGTTCGTAGAGCAGTGTTGTCTGCCCGGTGGCGACATCGAGCGCTTTGACATCGTGCTCTTTGGTCGAAAAAGCGATCAGTTGGCTGTCGGGCGTTTTGGTGGCGGCGGTTGCCGAACGCAAAATATCCTCAGAAATTTGCTCGATCTCGCCCGTATCCAGATTCATCCTGAACAGGCTGTAATTCGGGTCTTCGTGCGGCGCTTTGTCTTCACCCGATACGCGATCCGAGGTGAAGATGATCTCGTTTTTTCCCTGGGTGAATGAGTTTTCAGTAAAATACAGCAGCACATTATTGCCGGTGCTGGTCAGTTGTTTGATCGTGCGCCCGGTTTTTTCGTCTTTAAATTCACGTATTTCAGAGGGCCATGTTGTCATAGAATTAGAATTGTCCTTAACTGTCTGCTAGGTAAAAAGCGGCATCATCTGCAATTTAAATCGTTTTGCGCCGGGTGGTACAACGACTGTCAACCGCGTCAAAATATCGTCCATCTGGTTGGCACGGCAATCATCGGTTAATGGTTCGGCAGCAAACACCAGTCCCTCGGCGGGATCGATGATTGTGAGGACCAGCGTGGTATGTTCGCCGATAATGCGGGCGGCGGGTCCATCAACTTCTACCGGAAACCATGTTGAAAACGCTTCTTCCACCGTGAGCGGATCGCCTTCAAAACCAAATTCATCGGTCAACATGATCACGCCCGTCTTCGTATTCAGCTCTAAGGTGCGCCGCAAAAACATCAATGCGGAAATGTCATAGGCTGTATTGAAATCGATTACATTATATTTTACATCATTGCGCTGCCCAAATTCAACTATCTTGCCAAAAAACCGGCGCGATCCGCCGAATTCAGGGCCAGGGGATTGTAACTGTGTGCCAATGCGGGGAACGCTGTGTGCATAGGAGTTGTTAAAAATGTTGTCGTAGCGTTCTTTGCGGAAATACGATTTGCTGTATAAGCCACGTCCCGGATCGGGGATCAGGCTCTCGCCGCCAATATTGACGATGAACGTCGCAATATCCGCGTGGCTGTGATGCCCATCGGTGTGACCGGATTTGGTCGCCAGAATCACGCGCTGGCCCGTTTCCGTCTGCCCGACCAATTTGACAACACCCACATCCGGCAGGCAAAAATCGCCCTGTTCCAACGCTGGCGCGGGCTGGGTGGCATCCCACCACGCCGCGTCGCGCATCACAATCGGCAGTTTGCCAATCGGATTAATACCAAAGGTGTAGTCGGCAGTTAACGGCGCGATCAAGGCGCGCAGTTGTTCCACGCCGGTTCGTTCCGCGAGGCGCGTGCCCAAACAGGGCCGCACCGCTTGTTCCTCCTTCGCATCGCCAAAATTGATGAAACGATTCGGAGCCGCCAGCGCCATCCCCGGCGGGTATTTGGCAATATCCACCAGGCGCGGCTGGGCGAGCAAATCCAGTTCGCCGCCTGTGATCTCGCGCAGCAGTTCAGCCACTGTCACATAATACAGCAAGCCATAATTCCAGTAGCCGACACCCTCGATGGAGCCACCGTCCGCCTCAAAGCCGGTAGCGATGTAGGTGGCGAACCCTGCCAGCACCATCGTGAGCGCTTCGGCTAACGTTTCAAGATCGTGTTCCAGGCGCAAAAAGGCCAGCCCAATCGATCCATTACAGACGCCGTTCCAATTGAGTTTGCCTGTAAACCACCAGTGTTCGCGCCCATAGGCCAGATACGGTTTGAAGATGTGCCGCGTCACTTCCTGCCGCACACGCTGCCGGACTTCCGGCGCGAGATCATCCCCGATCAAGTAAACGACTTCCGCCAGTGCTGCGCCGGTTTCGGCGGCAAACAGGTCAATGGTATCCGGTTCGCGCGTGAGCGACGTATGCGCGCCCAATGGTTCGGTGCGCAGCCGGGCGCGATCATACACATCCCAGTAATTCGGCCCCTGTTCCTCGTGCGCGGGCAACACCCACGAAGTTTCTTCGCAGATGCTCCACAGCAGATCATGCACCGCATCGAGCATCGAGGCGTTACCCATGATGTATTCCAACACAGCGCGCGATAACTGCGCCCGCTTCATGAAATATAGCGACTCGTATCCGCCGCGCTGCCCGGTATGCTCAAACTCACGATACAGGGTGTAGGTCGTTTGTGGGATCGTAGTCACGACGGGCACTTCGCGCCGGATCGCATCCAGCAGGCGCGGCGTGGTTGGTGAAGCGACGATCTGCGCCCGCAGATCACTAAGCGGTTGGGGGGATTGTAACCACATCTTGAGTTGGTTTTTGGTAGGCTGTTGGTCCATATACGACTCCTGATTACTAAGTTCCGGTAAAGTGACGCGCCCCCATTATACCCCGGTTCGGTGACACAAGGCCGGAATCAAAACAGGGCTTGCAGATGGTCTACAAACCCTGTTTGGTCCTACGGTGGGGCACACTGGTCCCACCCTACATTGTGATAACTACTCGTAGCGCAGCACATTAAGCGGTTTTTCGCCCGATGCGCCCCACACGGAAAGCATCGCCGCCAACAGCGAGATCACAATACAGAGCGCCATAAAGATGAACGCGGTCATGTACGGGATCGCGCTGCCGAACTGGTCATCGAGCATGAAACGCAGCATGATCACAATCGCCACGAAACTGATCCCGACGCCAATTAACCCGCCCACGATACCCATCAGCCCATTTTCAAGCAGCAGCATCCCTAACACGCGCTCGCGCTGCACGCCCACTGCTTTCATGATGCCGATTTCGCGGCGGCGTTCGAGCGTAGACAGCGCTACCGAGTTGGCGATTACGATGCCGCCGGTCACGAGTGCCAGAGCCGCGACCAACATCGGCAATGATGTGAACTGATCCACGACGCTGTTCACCAGATCGTTGAAGATGCGCGTTTCGATCACAATCGTTCCCGGTACATCCAGCACCGCGCGGCGCACCGGCTTGATCTTCGATTCGGGCACTTCCGCGATGATGAACGACTGATCGGTATCATGTTCCGCAAAAGCGGCAAGCGGGACAAAGACCTCAGCATCGCTGAACACCATCTCACCTTCAGCTACCCCGACGACCACCACTTTCACCGGATTGGCACTATCGCCATTGACGGTGAGGGTGACTTTATCACCGACCCCAATCAGGTCATCTGAGTCGTCTTCGCTTTCAAAGCGATAGACCACTGCCGACCAGTAACCTTCCGCATCCGGCTCAGAGTCCAGGGCGGGGTCGAGATTGCGCCCTTCGATCATAGTGAGGTCCGGCAGGTTGGAGGTAATGGTTCGCCCATCGACCACATCAAATTTCCACCGATAGGCGCTCGTCGCAACGGTTTTGCCTGCGCTGGCGTCATAGTATTCAGTCGGGCGTGTTTCGTAATTGTTCATGATGCCGTAGCTGTCGGCGTTGCCCAACGCGATTTGCTCGTCCAAGGCCAGCGCGATGTCATCGGTTGCGCCGCCGGTATTGAAGATCATCAGATTGCCGCCTGCGCCCTGCTCGACCAGTTCTTCCAGCACGGAGGTGATACTATCCACCAGCATCGTGATCGTACTCAGCGTGAAGACGCCCACCACCAGCGCCAGCAGGGTTGACGCGCCGCGCGCCTTGGTAGACAACATCGAACGCATGGCAATTTTGAAATCGATGAACGCAAAGCTCTGAATCAAGCGCCCAATGATCCAGGCCGGGATCAAGAGCGGCGGCAGCAGAACGATCAACGGCCAGAACAACGGGAACAGCAGGATCAAAATCCCCGGCCAGTTATCACGAATGATCAGCCAGAGAATCAAGACGGGGATCACGGGCCAGAATAACGGCGCGGCGATCAAAGCCCAGGCTGCCCAACCGGGCCGCCGGTGACGAAGAATCAGCCATCCGCCCAGGAAGGGGAAGGTAATCCACGCGAGCGGGAAAAACCAGATGTACTTTGACGGATCGAGCAGCCCTACCTGCCCACTGCCGCCACTCACTGCCCAGATCAGCATCCAGAGCGTGATATAGAGGTAGCCCGCAATGATAAAGGTGGCGGTGAGGATGATCAACGCCGGGACAAAATACCCGAACACGGCTCCTGCCGCCGGAAGTGCGACCAACAAGACCAGCCAGAGCAGAGATTTGAGCGCCCAACTGCGTCCGCGACGACGGCGGCGCATATCGAGAATTCCACCGGCGATGACCGGCACAGCAATTAGCGCACCGAAGAAGCCGCCGAGGATCGCGGTATATGTGGTGACAGGTTCGCCTTGAACTTCGAAATCCAGCAGATTGCCGATCAACCCCTGCGCGACCAGACTCAGCGCCATGATCAGCCCCACCAGCGCGACAAAGGCGTTCAGGCGTCCGGTGGAGGGCATCACGTTTTCGCTGGGGCGCAGCACATTAGCGGGCCGAATCTGTCCGGCGGCCAATGTCGGCAGGAAGCCGAAGATCGTCGTGATCGCTACGCCAACCACAAACCCGTTCACGGCGGGGATCGGGGCAATACTGAAACTGAGGCGCTGGCCGAGGAAGTTTTCGCCTACGCTTTTCACCGCATAGGTTAAGCCCCACCCGGCAACGATCCCCAGCAAGCTGCCAATGATGCCCATCAGCACTGCTTCCACCAGGAACAACTGCACGACTTCGTTGGGTTCCAGGCCAATCGTCTTCAACACCGCGACCTCTTTGGTGCGGCGGCTGACGATCACCATCATCGTATTGACGATGCCAATGCCGCCGATCAACAGGGAGATCAGACTCATGGTGACGACCAGATCGTCAACCGAACTCGATACGGCCTCATTTGCATCCAGAATGTCGGTAGTGGTGGTGATGCTAAACGCACTCAGGCGCAAGTCGTTAAGCGCAGCGGCGGCTTCATCTACCTTAGAAGGATCGCCAAGTTTGATATACACCATCGTCGCCTGCGGCACGTCTGTGTCAAACAGGCTGGCGGCGCTCACATCGAGATAGTAATAACCAAACAGGTGGCCGACAAACGCTTGCTCGTTCAATCCGGCTTCAGCATCCGTTGGTACGATGCCACGCAAGACAAAATCTTCGCTGGCGCCAGAGACACGCACCAGATCACCGATTTCCGCTTCCAGGTCGTCTGCCAGATTTTCACTGAGCACGATGTCAGTGGGTTCTTGCAGCAGATCGCGTAACGTCGTGCCGTCTAGCGCTTTCACGCGACCATAAAGCGGATAACGATCTGCCTCGATGACGTAGTTAAACACCGGGAGCTTGTATGTATCCCGGTCAGGAATGCTCAAAATAAAACCGGCAGGTAGATCGTTCTCGCTAACCAGCGTTTGCTGGTAGGTGATTTCAGAGCCAGGATAGTTTTCATCGAGCCAGTTTTGCAGATAGTCAAGCCCTGCGGCGGTGAAAACTAATTGATGCTCGCCGGTTTCATTGGATTCGACAATATACTGGTCCCAACGACTGCTGGGCCGGAAGCGCAAGTCGCCACGATTGGTTTCCTGCACGCTGGCATCGAGTGTATCCGTGATGATATGGGCCAGCGTTTGCATACTGACAATCGCGGCCACACCTGCTGCAATGCACAACAAAGCAAACAATGTGCGCTGCCGGTTGACACGCATATCGTTAAGTGAGTGCCGGATATAGAAATTGAGTCGTTCTAACATAGAGTTTTTCCCCTCTTATTGCGCAGACTGCATAAAGGGTGACAGTTCGCCGGTTTCGCGTTTGGTGCGAATTTCCTTGACCGCCGCCAACCGTGCCGACGAACGCACATCCGAATCTTCGGCGATTTTGCCATCGACCAATGACACAATGCGGTCCATTTGAGCGGCGATGTCCATGTTGTGCGTGACGATGACCACCGTTGTACCGAGTTCTTGCTGCACGGTGCGCAATGCATTCATGACCACTTCGCTCGAAAACGTGTCAAGGTTGCCGGTGGGTTCATCGCCCAACAGCAGTGGCGGATCGTTCGCCAGGGCGCGCGCCAACGCGACACGCTGCTGTTCACCACCGGATAATTGATTCGGGCGGTGATGCATCCGTTCATCCAGGCCGAGCAAATCGAGCAGTTCTGCGGCGCGTCTGGTTGGATTGTGTTTGCGATTGCGCGCAAACTGGATGGGCAGCGCGACGTTTTCAACCGCCGTCAGGGTCGGGATCAGGTTGAAGAACTGGAAAACAAAGCCGATTTTTTCGTTGCGCACGCGGGTGAGCGCGCGTTCGCCCAGATCGGTGATGTCCTGACCGTCGATATAGACGCGCCCGGCGGTGGGCGAATCCAGCCCGCCGATCATGCCCAAAAGAGTCGATTTACCGCTCCCCGAAGGGCCAATGATGCCCAACAGTTCGCCGGGTTGGACATGGAGCGAAATGCCCCGCACGGCATGAACGGTGACTTCGCCTAGTTGCAAGTCTTTGCGCACGTCATCAGTACGCACGACGTAGTGATTTTCAGACGCCATAATAAACTCCTAATCTAATGGGTTAGGGAAAAGGCCATGATGTACTTGCGTTGGTATGGGGCATCCGCCCGGCATAGTCAATGCTCTTCGTAAAACTATATACGTGTGATCGGTCCATTTGGGTGCGGATCGAATAGTAAAAAAGTTGTTTCGATGAATCCCGGACCGGCAAAGGTCAGGGTCTGAGAGCGTGTGCATTTCATGTAGGGGAGTACCAATGTGTACTCCCCGTTGCGTGGAGTCGCGCCGGGCGGACACACCGGTCTGCCCCTACAAAAAATTCGTGAACAGTCTTGAAATATACCCGTATTGGGATGGGAGAAGTCTATACTATATTCGGCCTACAACTCGGCGAAACTGCGCGCGATGTTGAGCGCCGTTAACCGCGCGGTACGAAATGCGGCACTATCCAACCGGGCATACACTTCTTGACCGGGTGGAAACCGGCGCACGGCGATTGCGTTGGTATCACGCGCGGTCACGTAATAGAGCGCAATGGTGGCTCCATCTGCCTGCGGCCATTCCTGCGTGATCACTTGCAGCGCGGGGTTAATCGAGTGGAGTAATCCGCCGATAGCGCGCTGCCA
>JAFGJA010000248.1 GCA_016929355.1 Anaerolineae bacterium
ATGCTGGAAAAACGCACCGAGCGCGCCATCTTGATGGATTTTGGGTTGGCGTTGAGCGTGCATGAAGGCACAATGGGCGATACGTTCGGCAGCGCGCATTACATCGCGCCGGAGCAAGCCGTGTCCTCGGCGAAAGCGGTCCCGCAAAGCGATCTGTATTCGCTCGGTATTGTGATCTACGAAATGGTCGCCGGTAAAGTCCCCTTTGACGATCCCTCGGTGATGAGTGTCGCGCTCAAACACCTGAACGAACTCCCGCCGCCGCCGACCATGTACAACCCCGATCTGCCCAGTGGGGTCGAAACCGTGATCATGCGCGCGTTGGATAAAAACCCGGCGCGGCGCTATCCCACCGGTAAAGAATTGGTGGCTGAACTGGAAAAAGCGTTTGCCGGGGGCAAAGTCGAAGGGCCACCACTGCCGACTGACGCCGCCACTAAGCCACTCGAAGATGAAGCGCAAGGCAAAAGTGTCCATCCGGTGACTCCCATCCCGGCCCCTACCGACCCGGACAAACCGGCCAGTAAACCCGCCGGGATCGCCGGACGATTGGCGCGGCACAAAGCGAAACGGGCGGAAGAAGTCGCCGCGCTGGAAACACTCACCGCAGATGAACTGGAAATTGATAACGATACCCTCGGTTCGCTGCTGGATAGTATGCCCGATCCCAGCGAAATCGGCCTGGTCGGCAGTGAAGCGCGCGGGGTGACACCGCGCCCGCAAAGTTATACCGGCACAGGCAGCCAACCCATGGCCCAGATGTTTGGCGCAAAAGAGGCGGCAAAAGCCCGCGCGCCCGAAGAAGAAAAACGGCGATCCCGCTTAGGTCTTATTCTCCCTCTGCTCCTGGTGTTGATCATCCTGCTCGGCGCGGCATATATTGGGTTGCAGGTCTTAGGGGGCGATGACGGTGATGAACCTACGGGTGCAATCACTGACGCGCAAGCAACAGCGACCAAAATTGCTGCCGGGGAACAAACCGCGCTGGCAATGGTCGCCGCCCCATCACAAACACCACAAGCAACGGATACCACCGAACCCACTGTTGATGCAGAGCTAGTGACCGAAACAGCCGCCGCTAGCAGCGCGATTGAACCCACCATTACGGCGGAAGCAACCCCGGCGACAGTTGAGCCAACTACCACCCCCACAGCCACTACTACTGCCGAGCCTACCGCCACGGATACGCCCAAACCGGCTCCTTCGGTTGAACCGTCTGCTGAGACACCCGTCGAAACACCGACAGAGACACCAGAAACAACGGTATCTGAGACTCCGGCGGCAGTAGCGCTGGTCGATACCACCGCGACCTACAAACCGAATATCCGGCTGATTTATAACAACGATGAACTGCTCTTGCTGAATATTTCCGGCAAAACTTTAGACATCAGTCAATTGCTATTTGAGCAAGCGTTACCCGATGGCGAAACACGCACATTCTACACGACAGAATGGGACAGCGAAGGCGTGGTAGATCAGACCAATGAAATGCGCGCGGCAAGCTGCTACCAACTCATTACGGTGAGCGCCACCCAACAAAATCCCGATTCCAGTGTGTGTCGCTGGTTCCAGGGCTTTTTCCGCTCGAATCGCTCCGAACGCTACTTCTGGATTGCGGATGATCCAGACGCCACATTTACCGTGCGGATCGATGGCTACCCGGAAGCCACCGCTACCTGTTCTATCGACGCCGGGCAATGTGAATTTTATGCCGGGCTGGAGATAGATGCAGAATTGCTTGAACCAACCCCGGCGGTAGTCGTCTATGAAGAAGACCCTAACCTCCTCTTGATTTACACCACAAACACCCTTGTTCTGGTGAACATCTCCGATGAAACCCTGGACATCAGCAATCTGGTATTTGAACAGGATTTACCCCCGAATCCAGAGCGCGTGTTTTTGGCAACGGAATGGGACGAACAAGACATCGTTGATCCTACATCAACTATGCGGCCCGGCGGATGTTATGAACTGGTCACGGCGGACGGCTCATGGTATAAGCCCGCGCAGTGTACGTCATTCCTGGGGTGGTTCCGGTCCAACCTATCGGAGCGCTATTTCTGGCGCTCCAATCAGGCCAATGCAACCTTTGTGGTGCGTTTCCAGAGCAGCCGCACCCCGTTCGCCGCCTGCGAAATCAGCGCGGGTGAATGTAGTTTCTATATGCCGCCGGAGGATGCATTCGAAGGATAGACGCAGCATATAGGTACAACAATCCATTCACACCAACGGCGTAGAGCATCATACTCTGCGCCGTTTTTTTGATCCCGCGCTACAATCTCACTGGATGATTTTTTGACCGGAAGGATAAACGCATGTTTTCAGTTGACTTAACAGGTAAGGTCACCTTAGTGACCGGCGCGGGACGCGGTATCGGCCAGGCGATTGCGCAAGGTTTAGCGCGATCCGGCGCGCGGGTGGCGGTGAATGACATTGACGCGACGAGTGCAGCCGCAGTCGCAGCATCATTGGGCGACACGGCGCGTGCCTATCCCGCCGATGTAGCCGATCCTGATGCGGTAGTGCAGATGATCGCCCAGATTCACGATGAAATGGGCGGACCGGATATGGTCGTGAACAACGCAGGCATCGAGTACAAAACGCCGATCCTTGAAACGCCCGTCAGCGAATGGCAGCGCACGCTGGATGTGAATCTGAGCGCGTCATTTTACACGAGTCAGGCCGCAGGGTTGATCATGCGTGATGCAGGCGGCGGCGTGATCGTCAACATCGCGTCGATTGCGGGGCACAATATCCCCCTGCCCAACCGCGCGAGTTATGTCGCCAGCAAAGCGGGCTTGATCGGCTTTACGAAGGAATGCGCGCGCGAATTTGCCGCGTTTAACATCCGCGTCAATGCCATCTGCCCCGGCGTGATCGAAACCGAGATGACCACCGCATCGCGCAGCAACCCCGCGCAGATCGAGAAATGGCTGGCGGATATTCCGCAAGGGCGGCTTGGCAAACCGGAGGATGTGGTCGGCTTGGTACTGTATCTGTGTTCGGATGGCGCGCTGTATCTGACCGGGCAGGCGATCAATGTGGACGGCGGCAAGGTGATGTTGTAGAGAGCTTTCAGCAATTAGCAGTTAGCTTTTAGCAGGCGCCATGCCTCATCTTCTTCCGGGGTATCCCAATCCTGGGCTAAGATCGTTTCGCTGGCGAGCATCGTTTGGCAAGCATCGGACTCCAGCATAATGCGGACACGCACATGACCCGGCGGCAGATTGGGCGGAAGTTCGATTTCGAGTTGCCCTGTTTCTGTGATGCGCCCATCAAGTTCAATATCCATAGCACACCTCCATGTGTTTTCATTATAGCACGCCAGTCACATCCCCATGCAAAAATACGGCGAGTCGGCAATCTCCTGGTATACTTGGAGCAAGACAATTTGTTAGTTGTGGGGAAAGAGAACCATGCCACAATCGCCATTAGACATCAGCGAACAGGAAATCCGCAAGCGCTGCGGCCAACTGCTCGAAAACGCGCTTGAAGAAGCCTCTCGCCTGCGACACAACTATATCGGGACAGAGCACCTGTTTAACGGGCTGTCGCAGCGCCCCAACAGCCTGACCTCCAAAATGTTGATCGATGAGGGACTAGAGCCGCGCGAGTTCCGTAACCTGATCCGGCGTGACGTAGGGGCGGGTGATGATATGGTCACGGAGCGCCCCCCACTCACGCCGCGTGTACTGCGCGTGCTGGCGATGGCGGTCTATCTGGCGGACGATGCGGGCGAGCGCTATGTGACCGAACCACAAGCGCTGCTGGCCCTGCTGCAAGAGGGTGAAGGCGTTGCCGCTCGAATGCTGATCAAGCATGATGTAGACCTCGTGCGCTGGATCGAACGTTTGCTGAATGAGCTGGACGATCAAAACGGTGACGATGTGGATGAATTTTTGTTGAGCGGTTTCGGTTCCTCGCTCGATTTAGACCTCGCCGACAAAAAGAACCGGATGCCGACACCCCTCCTCGACAAATACGGGCGCGATCTGGTCGCACAGGCCAGACAAGGCAAGATCGGCCCCGCCGTCGGGCGCGAGATGGAAATCCGCATGATCGCGCGCACGCTGCGCCGCAACAAGAAAAATAACCCGCTCCTGCTGGGCGATTCGGGCGTGGGCAAAACAGCAGTCGTTGAAGGGCTTGCTTACGACATCGCGCAGGAGAATGCGCCCCAATTCCTGATCGGGCGGCGCATCGTCGGGCTGGAAATTGGCATGTTGGTGGCCGGAACCAGTCTGCGCGGCCAGTTCGAAGAACGCATCATCGGCATCGTGGATGAAGTGAAAAACGCGCCTGATGTGATCCTGTTCATTGACGAGATTCACACCATCGTAGGCGCGGGCGATTCGATGGATAGCAACCTTGACGCGGCCAACATCCTGAAACCGGCGTTGGCGCGCGGCGATATTACGTGCATCGGCGCGACAACGTTTGAGGAATACCGCAAAGCCATCGCCAAAGACCCCGCGCTGGATCGCCGCTTCCGCACGATTGACATTGACGAACAGGGTATCGCGGATGCGTTGACAGTGGTGGAACATGTCTACACGCGCTACGAGGACCATCACAAACTCAAGATTTCGCCCGAAGCGCGCGAGGCGGCAGTACGACTCTCGGATCGCTATATTCGGGATCGCCGCCTGCCGGATAAGGCACTGGATTTGCTCGACGAAGCGTGCGCGCGCATCGTGATCCAGACCAATGTGCCGGATCAAACAACAGACGGTGCGGGCGAGGGCGGCGAAAAAATGCTCGAAGTGACCGCCGAAACGATCACGCAGGTGCTCAGTGAATGGACCGGTATCCCGGTCAACGAACTGAGCGCTAACGAACGCCAACGCTTCGCCACGATGGAAGCCGCGCTGCGTAAGCGCGTGATAGGCCAGGATCAAGCGCTGCGCGTGGTATCAGATGCGATCAAAACCAACCGCGCCGGCCTCGGTGATCCTAAGCGTCCGGTGGGTGTCTTCCTGTTTTTAGGACCGAGCGGCGTCGGCAAAACGGAACTCGCCAAAGCATTGGCCGAATTCCTGTTCAACGACGAAGACGCCATGATCCGGCTGGATATGTCCGAATTTCACGACGAACACACCGTCGCGCGCTTGATCGGTGCGCCGCCCGGTTATAAGGGCATGGAGCAAGGCGGGCAACTCACCGAAGCGATGCGCCGCAAACCGTACAGCGTGGTTTTGTTGGATGAAGTCGAGAAAGCCGCCACCGAAGTATTCGACATTTTCTTGCAGGTTTTCGATGAGGGCCGTTTAACGGACTCGCAGGGCGCGACGATTGACGGGCGTCATGCGTGCTGGATCATGACCAGCAACATCGGTACGGGCGACGTGGGCAAAGGACTCGGTTTTACCGCTACGCCGGACCAACTGCCCGATTATGATCATCACCTGAAAAAGCATTTCCGGCCCGAATTTTTGAACCGGCTGGATGATGTGGTCGTATTCAATTCGTTATCGCGGGCGGCGTTGGATGATATTCTTGATCTGCAAATGGCCGAAGTCACCGAGCGCCTGACCGCGCAGCACTTAACGATCCGCCTGGATGAGAGCGCCCGCCAACTGCTGCTGGAAGATGGCTACGATCCGGCGTATGGAGCGCGTCCCTTGCGCCGCGCGATTCAGCAGCATATTACGCGCCCGCTCAGTACGGCCATTCTCGAAGATACCTTCGGCGCGGGCGATACGATCAAAATTGTGGCGCAGAATGGCGAACTCGTGTTTCAGAAGGTACGCCGCAGCAGCGATTCGCTACCACCGGAAGAAGTCGCCAACAGCGCAGAGTAGATACACGCCTCACCTGATCTGATGGCTCAGGGGGGTGAGGTTAACATAGGTCAACTAGTAAACAACATATTCTATGACTCAAAATAACAACGAGTATCCTCCCATCCCCCAAACCGGCATTGAACCGTTACCCCTGCCGCCCGATCAGGAAAAAAAACTGCTCGCCCGGCGGCACAATGCGGATCGCACCGATCCCTTTGCCACCGATCCCGATGAACAGGTGCGGCATAGGGGCCGGATCGCGCTGCGCCGCGAACCCATGCACCCCTACGATTATCTGGTGTTGGGCGATATGTGCGCGCGGCTAACCCTGCTTGAAGCAGAGCGGCGGCTGCTGGTATTTTATGTCGGCAAAACGCTCTATGCGTACCGGCGCGCGGTGGATTTAGCCACTATCTCGGATGACCGGCAGTTGGCGCACCACGCCTATGAAACTTATGTGCAGTGGATCGCGCAGTTTACGCGCGCCATCCCCACGCGCCGCAATATCACGGTAGCGCTGTGGACGATCACCGAAGCGGAAGCCTACGGTCACATGGATGATCTGGCCGACGATGCGCAGTTATTCGCGTTGTGGTATGTCTCACCGCCGCAAAATGACGCCGTGCCCGAACCCATCGAACCGGAACCGGAACTCAATCTGGCCGATATACGCGAACACGCTACCCAGATTTACCCGGAAGAAGTCGCTACCCGTTTCGGGAATGGCCCCGCCGTTGAATCGGTGATGCTTTCGATTGAGCGCTCGATTGAAGCCGTTGAAGTCAGCGAAACGCGCTCGGATAAATCAGACGCTTTCGAATCGGCGCTGGAAGAAAACACTTTGATGGGGACCGGGCAAGCGCCGCCCATGCTGACCGGGATCGCGCTGCCACGCCGCAAGGAGGGCGAAGATTTCTCCTATGGCGAACGGATCGACGGGCGTTATCAAGTCGCGCATGTCTTGCAGGGCGGCATGGGGATCGTGTACCTGTGCTACGACCATCAAGAGCGCCAATCCGTCGCGCTGAAGACGTTTCAGGGCCGGCTGCTAACCAATGAAAAAGCGGTGGCCCGTTTCACGCAAGAGGCGCGGACCTGGATCAACCTGGACCGGCACCGGCATATTGTGCGCGCGCGGCGCGTGCAGCGCTTCGAAGGTCGCCCGCATATCATCCTTGAACACATCTCCGGGCCGGAGGGTTTAGGGCCGGATTTGCGCAGTTGGATTCGCCACAACCGGATCGATCTGCCCACTGCGATCAAATTTGGTGTGCATATCGCGTTGGGAATGCATCACGCCACGCAGATAATCCCCGGCCTCGTGCATCGTGATCTCAAACCAGCGAACATTCTGGTGCGGCACGATGGCATCGCCAAAGTGACCGATTTCGGGTTGGTGCGTTCGTTCGATCTCGAAGACAACCTGCCGGTGATCAATGAAAACGAGGATATTTCGAAGGGCCTGACGCGCATTGGCGCAGTGGTCGGCACGCCGCCCTATCTCGCGCCGGAGCAATGTCTGGCGCAGGAAGAACTCGATCAGCGCGCTGACATTTACGCCTTTGGCTGCCTGATGTACGAAATGCTAACACGGCGCACGGTCTTCGGCGTTAAATTGCTCTCGGAATGGATTCACGCACATCTGAATCGCATCCCCGAATTACCGGAAGGCTTTGAAACCGCACTCGGCCCGGTGCAGGAATTGATGTTCGCCTGCCTGGAAAAAGACCCCGCCAATCGCCCGCAGACCTGGGCGGAACTGGTCGATGCGCTGGCGAAACAATACACCGCTTTGACCGGCGAAACGGTAGAAGTCGAAGAAACCGGGACGGAACTCGAAATCAATGACCTGATGGATAAGGGCTACAGCCTGACCGAACTCGGTTACGCCGATGAAGCGCTGACCGCCTATAACCGCGTCCTGGAAATCGAGCCGGATTTAGCGTGGGCGTGGGCGCGCAAAGGGCGCACGCTGCGCATTCTGACGCGCTATGAGGAAGCGCTAACCAGCTATGATAAGGCGCTGGAACTGAATCCGCGCTTTGCCTGGGCCTGGACCGGCAAAGGGCAGGTTTTGGAGCGCTTAGGGCAAATCGAGCGCGCGTTGGCAGCGCATGAAACCGCTACCGAACTCCAACCGGGCAACGTGTGGGCGTGGTATAACAAGGCCGAGGCGCTGCATACCCTGCGCGAATATGATGCGGCAATGGGCATTCTGGATCGCGCGCTGGACCTTGACCCGCACCATGCCGAAAGTTGGGCCAAGCGCGGGCAAGTGCTGCGCACGCAGGAACGCTATCACGAAGCGCTGAACGCTTATAATCGCGCGCTGGAACTGCATCCCCCGTATGCGTGGGCGTGGAACGGGAAAGGACTCGCGCTCAAAGCAATGGGCCGCTTGCAAGAGGCGCTCGAAGCCTTCGAACAGGCCGCGCGCCACCAACCCGGCGAAGTCTGGCACTGGTACAACCAATCGGAAATGCTGGTCGAGATGGGGCACTATCAGGCCGCATTAGCTCCGACACAGCAAGCCACGCGCGTCGCCCCGACTCATGCCTATTCATGGGCAAAATTGGGGCAGGTCTACCGCTACTTGCAGCGCTATGAGGAATCGTTGGAAGCGTATGATCACGCGCTGGAACTCAAGCCGGATTACGCCTGGGCGGTGAATGGCAAAGGGATCGTGCTGGAACGCATGGGCCGCTATGCTGACGCGCTGGCGATGTACCAACAAGCCTCAGATGCCGCCCCCGACGATGTGTGGCACTGGTACAACCAGGGGAATCTGCTGGTCTTGCAGGAGCGCTATACGGACGCAATCCGCCTGCTGGAAAAAGCGGTGGAGATCAATCCCGATCATGCGCGCAGTTGGGCGCGACTCGGCAACCTGTATCGGCAAACGGACGATCCCGAAAAGGCGCTCGGTTATCTGGCGAAGGCGACCAAACTCGATCCGGGTTATGCGTGGGCGTGGAATGAACGCGGCGTAGCGCTGGAATTGTTGGGACGCTATGACGAAGCGGTAGATTCGTATGCGCGGGCCGCGCATGTCGAACCAACGAATCCGCTTTACTGGTATAACCAGGGTGATACGCTGGTCTTTTTGAAGCAGCACGAAGACGCCCTGGTCGCGCTGAAACACACGCTGGAAGTTGATCCGAAATATGTGCGGGCGTGGGCTAAACAAGGGCAAGCGCTGCGCCGGATGCGGCGGTATGAAGAAGCCTTGACGAGTTACAGCCGCGCGGTTGAACTCGAACAAACCTATGCCTGGGCCTGGAATGGGCGCGGCCTCGCCTTGAGCGCGTTAGGTCGCCACGAGGAAGCGCTGGCCTGTTTCCGGCAGGCCGCAACCTTGCAGCCGGATGATGTGTGGTTCTGGTATAACCAGGCGGACGAATTGATCGTGATGCACCGCTATGAAGACGCGCTGCCGCCGTTGGAACGCGCCATCCGGTTGAATCGTGGTCACGCGGAAAGCTGGGCCAAGCGCGGGCAGGCGCTCCGGCGATTGGGGCGCTATAAGGAAAGCGTGACCGCGTATGATCAATCGCTGAAACTGGAACCGCATTACGCCTGGGCCTGGAATGGGCGCGGGCTGGCGCTCGAAGCGATGGAGCGCCGCGAGGAAGCATTAGCGAGTTATGAGCGCGCCGCCGAAGAAGACCCCACCAGCGTGTGGTATTGGATCAACCAGATCGAACCCCTGCTCGCCCTCAGCCGCCGCGAAGATGCGCTCGATGTGATTGACGAAGCGCTCAAAATTTCGCCGCAAAATGACTCCGCGTGGGCGCGCAAAGGGCAAATTCTGCGCCGCCTGAATCGTCACGCCGAAGCGCTGGACGCTTACCAGCACGCCCTGGATATTTCGCCGCGCTATGGTTGGGCGTGGAATGGGCGCGGGCTGGCCTTCGCCGCCCTGGAACAATGGGAAGACGCGCTGGCGTGTTACATCAAAGCGACTGAAGTCTCCGCGCGGGATGTGTGGTTCTGGCACAACCGGGGCGAGGCATTGCTGCAATTGAGCCGGTGGGAAGACGCGATCAGCGCCTTTACGCGCGCGTTGGAGATCGATCCGACACATGCGCCCGCCCGCCAAAAACGCACCGAAGCACGCCAGAAATTAGGCGATGACACTGCCAACGCGGATCAAGCAATTGATTACAGCGCAAGCCATCATGATCCTGATGATGCGGATCAGGACGGCGATGCAGGCGAGGGTTAGCAACCCCTCCCCAGAGCAACCTAGGGTTGCCACCCTTCCCGTAAACGGAGAGGGGAAATTATACACCTGCTATGACCTGACTCCCCCTCTCCAGGCTTGGAGAGGGGGCCGGGGGGTGAGGTATTTTGATGAGTGTACTTGAGGATCCAACACACATGACGCGGCGCGATCATAACATCCCCTACCCGGTCCCCATCTGGGATCACTGGTCCCCGGCGGCGGCGGGTTTCGATCCGCTCAAGATGGTAGCGGCGAAACAGTGGCTTGAGGCACAGGCCAAACCGACCAAAACGCCCTACCGGATCGTGATCGTGCGCGGTGGCAAAATTGTGGTGGAGTGGGAATACATCACCTCGCGCGGAGCTATGCTGGAACTCAAATCGGCAGCGAAGTCGGTGTTTGCGACGATTCTCGGCATGGCGATCCTCGATGGCAAAATCGGCTCGGTCAATGATCGCGTAGTGGACTATTATCCCGAAATGATGGATGTGCCGAAGGGCTGCGGGCCGAAACCGGGGCGTTATGCTTTCGAAAAGGATCGCGCGATCACGTTCCGCCACCTGATCTCGAACACGTCCGGCTATATGAAACCGGGCGAAGAACCGGGTCAGGTCTTTCATTACCAGACTTACGGCATGAACATCCTGACGCACGCCATCGCCAAAACGTATGGGTTATACGACAGTAACGATCCCGATCATTCGCCGGGGCTGAATGCGCTGATCGACGACTGGTTGAAAAAACCGCTCCGCGCGCATTGGGATCATTACGTCGGCAATTTTGATCTGCATCCCGACGCACGCACCCACATTTTCGGCAATTACCAGGGCATGAAAGCGACTGCGCTCGATATGGCGCGGTTGGGCTGGCTGTGGTGCATGAAAGGCATCTGGAAGCGTAAACGGCTGATCCCTATCGCCTGGCTGGAGGAAGCCACCCACACCGCGCCGGACATCCTCGCCAACTGCCCCGAAGACCAATGGCGGTATGGTTACGGCTTCTGGACCAATGATCACGGTAAACTGTGGCCCCATCTGCCGCGCGATTCCTTTGCGGCGTCCGGCGCAGGCAAGCAGCATATCTGGGTATGTCCGCGCCTGGAATTGATTGTCGTGCAGAGTCCCGGCATTTACGAAGATCAGGCGGATAACGATACCGGCTTGCTGCGGCTG
>JAFGJA010000028.1 GCA_016929355.1 Anaerolineae bacterium
CGATCTCGAATAACTGCTGGCGATCCGTGTGGCGCGCGTTGCTGACCGCGATCTCCAGAATGCTGCCGAGCATGGTATGCCGCAAGACCGTTTTATCGGCGGCGATGGGATTCGCCAACTCGACATACGGCGCATCCGGCAGATGAGACGCGACACCTTCTGGCGTGAGGCGGGATTCGGCTTCCGGCGTGGTGAAACGATAGGTCACGATCTCGCGCAGACCCGCCCGCACCAACGCATCACGCAAGGCTTCTTCGCGGTCCAATGCGGTATTCGAGCGCTGCTTGGGCAGCATATCCGCGATCACGGTGATCGGGATGCGATCATAGCCGTAGATGCGCGCGATTTCTTCGATCAGATCGGCCTGCCCCGTCGTACCCGTGCCGATGTCCATCCGGTGATCGGGCACGGTGACGTGTAATGTATCACCGTTTTCCTCAACTTCGAATTCGAGGCCGCGCAGAATGGCGACAATTTCGTCTTGCGGAATCTCGAAGCCGAGCAAGCGATCCACTTCGCTGACCGGCAAATCGACTTCCACGACGGGCGCGGGATGGGGGTATTCGTCAATCCAGCCCTGCGACACCACGCCGCCGCCCGTTTGCCGCATCAGTTCGATGCAGCGCAAGAGGCCGCGCGGAGCCATTTCGGGATGCACGCCACGACTGAACCGCATCCCGGCTTCGCTGTCCATTTTCTGACTCTGCATCGTGCGCCGGATATTGATGAAATTCCAGGCCGCCGCTTCGAGCAGCACGGTAGAGGTCGCGGGGCGCTGTATCGCCGCTTTGCCAACGACCTGTTCGCCCTCGTCCGGCATCTCAACACCCGTCGCGTCAAGCGGTTCGCCCATCGTTGCCGGGTCCCAGATTTCGCTTTCCAGACCGCCCATAACGCCGCCGATACTCAGCGAGCCTTCCGTATCCGCCACCAGGATATTCCACTCATCCAGCGCGTGATCGGCTCCGTCCAGCGTGAGCAGATGCTCACCGGGATCGGGCAGGCGCGTGATCACGGTGGGCGTGGCCCCATCCACACGATCCAGCAGCACATCGTAATCGAAAGCGTGCAACGGTTGGCCCAATTCCAGCATGACGTAATTCGTGCAATCGACCATGTTATTGATCGGACGCATCCCGCACAGCTTGAGGCGGCGCTGCATCCACTGCGGCGAATCGCGCATTTCCACATCGCGGATCAGGGCGAAGGTGAAACGCGGATTGAGCGCGGGTTCACGGATGTCAATTTTTACAACGGTATCATCAATCGGCGGACCTTCCGCGACCACATCGAACGACGGGAGGCGCAATGCCTGCCCGGTCAGGGCGGCGACTTCGCGCGCCACACCGACGATGTTGTAACAGCGCGCGATATTCGGCAGCATGTCGATATCGAATACGGCATCGCCCAGCACATCCTGCATCGGCGTGCCCGGTGGCAAATGGCCGAATTCGTCCCAATCGAGCAGCATGATCCCCTCGTGTGAATCGGAGATGCCGAGTTCCTTTTCGGAACACACCATGCTCTTGTTGTACACGCCGCGCAGCTTGCGCCCCTTGAGGATCATGCGGCTGCCATCGTCGGCATGACCGTCGATCACTTCCGCGCCCTCGTGCGCGAACGGTGACAGCAACGGCGGATCAAGCACCCCCTGTCCCTTGTAATCAAACAAATTAGGCGCGCCTGTGACACATTCCTCTAGCTCGTCGCCGCCGTAATCCACCACCGCGATCACGAGCCGGTCCGCGTCGGGATGCGCTTTGACTTCGGTAATCGCGCCAAGCACGATCTTTTGGCGATCCCAGACGAGATGATCCGAAGGCGGCAAATTGATACCCTCCGGCGGCTCGCCCTGCGGGATGCCGATATAGTCGATGCTGCCCACTTCGAGTCCGGCCAGTGTGAGGCGTTCGGCCAGTTCCTCAATCGAAATGGTGATGTCTACATAGTCTTTCAGCCAGGAAATCGGTACTTTCATATTAGGTGTGAGTCTCCAATTAGTGCAATTAGCTGTTAGCGTTTCTTAGTTTTACCTCACCCCCCGGCCCCCTCTCCATGCGATGGAGAGGGGGAGTTCGGCAAGGGGCTTGATTGGCGAGAAACAGATAATTCCAGTGTGCAATTTATGGGGCGGATTCGCCCCCGATAAAGACAAATTTGTTCATAGTCGGCATAGTCACCCTCTACTCAATCAACCCCTCAGCGCGGGCGCGTTCAATCGACTGATCCACTACGTCCGCTAGCTCCGCCGCGACGCCGTAATACGCCGCGATTTGCAGCGCGCACAGCAGCACGTCCCGAATTTCTTTGGCGAGATGCTGTTTATCCGGCGCGCCGTGTTTTTCCACTTTGACGCCCGATCCCTCGAAGTGATTCACTTCGCGCGCGACCTCGCCGCATTCCTCCGCGAGCCGCGTCACCATCCGGAATGGATTACGCCCATCGGGAAAGCGGTTATCGAGCGCTTGATTGATCAGCTTGAGTTGTCGTACATATTTTGCGCTATACCGCCGTGATCAGGATCGGATCATCTTTCGTAATCACCACCGTATGCTCGTACTGCGCCGAGATGCTGCCATCCACCGCGCGCAGCGTCCACTCGTCATCCTCGGTGAAAATGCGTCCGTTACCCATACTGAGAAACGGCTCAATCGTGATCACCAACCCTTCGGTCAGCTTAGTCTTATCGCGCCGGTTGTAAAAGTTGTAGACGGATGGTTTTTCGTGAATATGCCGCCCCACGCCATGCCCCGGCAGCGCGCGAATAATCGTATATCCCCCGCGCCGCGCAATATCTTCTACTGCTTTGCCGATCTGGTTGATTCGTTGGCCCGCCTTCGCCTCTTTGATCCCCGCCGCTAATGCGCGCTGCGTGAATTTGCACAGGCGTTTATGTTCGGGGCTGGCCGGGGGCACAATCATCGTCGCGGCAGTATCGGCCCAATAACCTTCGAGTTCCGCCGATACGTCAACATTCACCACGTCGCCGGGCTGGATTTTATACGATCCGGGAATACCATGTGCCGCCACATCATTGATGCTGAGGCAGGTCCAACCGGGAAATTTGTACGCCAGAATCGGCGCGGATCGGGCGTTGTGCTTCATCAGAAATTCTTTGCCGATGTCATCCAATTGGGCCGTTGTCATGCCCGGTTCGACTTTGGACAACATGTGCTGCAACGTCAAGCCGCAAATCTGCCCGATCCGGCGCAGCGCTGCCAGGTCTTTTTCGTTCTCGATGGTCATTATAAGTCCTCAGTTTTAAGTCATAAGTTTTGAGTTTTGAGTTCCTAGTACACTGCGGCTTAAATAGGGCATTGTTTTTTCGTAGGGGCGGACCAATGTGTCCGCCCTGGACCGACACGTTGGTTGGCCCCTACAAAATTACGCCAACGGGTACTAGTCGCGTACCCAATGCGTTATATGCATCGGATTCGCCTCGGCGTTCGTATGAACCAAGAACCAATCACTTTGCTTCAGCCTGTTCGCGCGCCCGTTCCAACGCCCGCTTCGCCACCACGCGCGCCATTTCGGTGCGATAGGCTGCGCTGCCCCAATGATCGTCAGGGGGATCGAGATTAAGCATATCCAGCGCTGCATCCAGATCACCGGACGATTCCCATTCGCGCGTCACACGCGGTTGCGGCAGTTGCGTCGGCGCGACACCGGATAACGCCAATCGCGCCTGGAAATGATCGCCCTCATC
>JAFGJA010000249.1 GCA_016929355.1 Anaerolineae bacterium
CCGCGCGAATCCGAATACCAGCGCCGCCGGGACCGTCCTCGATGGCCGCATGGAATCGGGACGCGGGCCGGTGGCAACGCTGTTGGTGCAAAACGGCACGCTCAAAACAGGCGATGTCATTACCGCCGGGACCGCGCACGGACGCATCAAGCGCATGTTCGACGAGTTCGGCAATGTAATCACAGAAGCCAGTCCTTCGCGCCCGGTCGCGGTGATGGGCCTGGACGAACCGCCCCACGCGGGCAACCGGTTCGAAGTCGCCCAAAACATCAAAAACGCGCGCTCAACCACCGAAATGCGCCGCTTAGAAGCGGAAGATCAGGCGACCACCGGGCCGGTTGGTATGACGCTCGAAGATGTTTTTGCGCGCTTCCAGGCGGGCGAAACCAAAGAACTGCTGTTGATCATCAAAGTGGATGTGGATGGATCGCTGGAACCGGTGGTGAATTCCGTCAAAAACATTGAAGTGCAAGAACTGCGCGTGCGCGTCTTGCACGCCGATGTGGGCGAGATCACCGAAAATGATGTGAATCTGGCGGCGGCCTCCAGCGCGATCATCATCGGGTTTAACACGCATCCCGATTCAGCGGCGGAACGTGTCGCTGAATCGCAACGGGTGGATATTCGCACCTATAACATCATCTATCATCTGATCGAAAACGTGGAACTGGCGCTGAAAGGTTTGCTCGATCCCGTCTTTGAGGATAAGGTGATCGGCACGGCGGAAATTCGCCGCGTGATCCGTGTCCCGCGTTTTGGCAACATCGCCGGGTCGTATGTGTTGGATGGCACAATCCGCCGTAATGCTAAAGCGCGCGTGGTGCGCGGCAGCACCATTCTGGGTGAAAACATCAGTGTCTCCAGCTTGAAACGCTTCGAAGAAGATGTGCGCGAGGTCCGCACCGGCTTCGAGTGCGGCATCGGCCTGGACTTCCAGGACATTCGAGAAGGTGATCGGATTCAGTTTTACGTGCGCGAACGGGTGAGTTAAACGCCGCAGCGCTGGCGCACAATCGAATCAACCTGCCCCCTCCCCACCGGGTGCGGAGGGGGACTCGTGTGTATAGCAGGGTGGGATAAATGCACATTTTAATAGCAGGCGTGGCGAGTCCAACCGGGCGCTTGTTAGCAGAAACACTGTTAGCAGAAACACGGCTGGCGGATACAACACCCGTGATCACCCGCGTGACCGGCCTCGATTCGCGCCCGTGCTTACCCCCACTGGCCGGGCTGCATTTTGTCCGCGCGCGCTTTCGCCAGCCGGAATGGACGCCCCTGCTCGACAGCACCGATCACCCGGTAGACGTGGTGATCCTGGTTACGGGAGCCGAGTGGCCGGCCTCCCGCCGCCGCTCACCGGATGCAACCTTGTTCGCCGATACACGCTTCGTGATCGATGCGGCATTGGCGGCAAAGGTCCGCAAACTGATCGTGGTCAACAGCGCGGCGTTGTATGGGACCTCACCCCCTAACCCCCTCGCCATGCATAGAGAGGGGGAGTCGAGTTCAGGTCGCGCTGCCCTTCCCGGCATAAAAGGGGAGATGCAACGCATAAGCAGCGTATATCTGACCGAATCAGCCCCGGTACGCGGGCACGAGGCGAGCGTCTATGCCCGCGCACGGGCGCGTATCGCGGATTATCTGGACGTGATCAGCGCACAGAACACCAAAACGATCATGACCCGGCTGCGGATGGTGTGGCTCTGTGGCGCACGGCATACAGCCCTGGCGCGCTATGCCCAAACGGACCCCGTTTTAGTGCGCGGTTTTGCCGATCACGCGCTGGACGTAATCCACGAACAGGATGCCATCGCCGCGATCCGGCTGGCGCTGCATCACGATCTGCCCGGCATATACAACGTGGGCTATGGAGCCGATGCCGCCGGACAGATCACGTTTAGCGACTTAGCCGCGCTCGCCGGACAGGAACGCGAACCCGTATCCTTGACGCACGTCACGCTGCGGGCGTGGTGGCGCTGGCGTTGGCGTGGCAAACCGATGCCACCGGGGTTTGTACGCGCGTTCGTGCGCGCCGGTCCACTGGATGCGCAAAAATTGCGCGCGGCGGGCTGGTCGCCGCAGTATACGGCACGGGCGGCAGTACTCGAAGCATTCCGCACATAATGATACATTTTCGGCGGCAGCGTGCATCATAGCACACGTAGACCGCTTTCAACACAGCAACAAAGAGGTAACA
This sequence comes from Anaerolineae bacterium, assembly GCA_016929355.1. Taxonomy (GTDB): domain Bacteria; phylum Chloroflexota; class Anaerolineae; order Aggregatilineales; family Aggregatilineaceae; genus JAFGJA01. Next base: position 2,198 of record JAFGJA010000249.1, read on the forward strand.
CCATGACCATTAAACAAGAACGGGCCGCGCAGTTGATACAGGAAATTCTCGGTGAATTGCTCATGTTCGAAGTCACCGATCCGGCGCTGCAAGCGGTCAATATCACGGCAGTGCGCGTAGATCGGGAGATCGAATACGCAGATATTTACGTGTTCGCCAGCGATGACGAACAGGAAGTCATGGCCGGGCTGAATCGCGCGCGCGGCTTTTTGCGACGCGAACTGGCTGCCAAAACCAGCTTTCGCAAGACGCCGGAACTCATCTTTCACTGGGACGCGACAATTGAACATGCCGCGCGCATTGACGAACTGCTTAACTCGCTGGACATAGAACCGGGCGAAGCGAATACGTCGAATACAGATGGCGCGGATTCGGACGCAGGAGAGGATCAGGGTGCAGATGAGGCTTGATTGGGACGCAGCCAGCGATCTAGTTCACAACGCGGCCTCGATTCTGGTGCTGACGCATGTCGGGCCGGACGGTGACGCGATTGGTTCCATGATGGGCCTCACGCACGTCCTGCGCAGCATCGGCAAGACGGTGATCACGGCGGTTGATGGCGGCGTGCCAGATTATCTGGCGTTTCTGCCGGAATCCGCCGCCACCTACCCCGCTCTGACGCCCGACCTGCTGAACGGAAACATCGATCTCGTGATCGCGGTGGATTGTGGCGACGAAGCCCGGATGGGTCAGGTCGGGCAGGTCGCTCTGCAAAACGGATCACCGCTCATCAATCTGGATCACCATCGCACCAATACACTGTTTGGACAGGCCAATCTGGTAGACCTGACCACCGTCGCGGCGGCGGAAGGCATCCTTGATTGGCTGGATCGCATGGGCATCGCGGTTAATGAAACCGCCGCATTTTGCCTGCTCACCGGCCTCGTGACCGATACGCTGTGTTTCCGCACGGATAACGTTACCAGCGATACACTCGGCAAAGCGCAGCGCTTGATGGCGTCGGGCGCATCTCTCGCCGAAATTGTGCAGCGCACCGTCAGCCGCAAATCGATGCTTGGTTTTCAACTCTGGGCGCAGGTGTTGCCCACCATGCAGATCGAGGATCACATCGTCTGGGCCGCGATCACACAGGAAATGTACCGCGCCATCAATTACCCGGATTGGGACGATGCGGGCTTAGTCAGCACACTGGTCATGGCGGAAGATGCCTATATCTCGGTGGTTTTCAAGGAAAAACCGGATGGGACTGTTGAGATCGGGATTCGCGCCGTGCCGGGCTTTGATACATCCGAAGTAGCCGTGGCGCTCGGCGGCGGCGGTCATGCGCTGGCCTCCGGCGCAACCGTTGACGAGCCGCTCGCCACGCTCGTACCGCGCGTTGTGAAAATGCTCCGAAAAGCCATTGCGCAGGGCGATCCATTGGTTGTGTGACGCTCATAATGTGATATACTTCACAATGGATTGGCGCTGAGAAACACATCAGCAGCGAAGAGGATTTCATCGCAGACATGACGCATATTTTCGGCCTGCTGAATATCAATAAACCCCAGGGACCGACCAGTCACGACATGGTGGCGCGGGTGCGGCGCGGTATCCAGCTCAAAAAAGTGGGCCACGCGGGTACGCTCGACCCGATGGCAACCGGCGTGCTGGTTCTCTGTTTGGGGCCAGCTACCCGTCTCAGCGAATACGTGATGGGATCGCCCAAAACGTACCGCGCGCGGGTGCATTTCGGTATCGAAACGGACACCTACGACGCGGCAGGCGCGATTGTGGCGCAGCAGCCCGATCCGGTCCGCCGCGAGATGGTGATCGCCGCGCTCGATCAATTTCGCGGCGACATCGCCCAAATCCCCCCGATGTACAGCGCGATCAAGCAAGGTGGCAAAAAACTATACGATCTGGCGCGCGCCGGGCAGGAAGTCGAACGCCCGCCCCGCCCGGTGACGATTCACCGCCTGGACCTGACCGGGTGGGATTTCCCCTATGCGGACCTGGACATTGAATGTTCGCCGGGCACGTATATTCGCAGTCTGGCGCATGACCTGGGCCAAGCGGTGGGCATTGGCGCGCATCTGACCGCGCTGGAACGATCCGCAAGCGGCGCATTCACCATCGAAAATGCGGTCACATGGCCCGATCTCGAAGCGGCGATGGCCGGTGGGACATGGGAACACTATCTGCTGCCGCCCGATCTGGCGCTGGCTGATACGCCGGTGATCCAACTGGACGCCGCCGGTACAGCCGATGTGTTCAACGGGCGGTTGATCCCAGTCCATGATACGCAGGGCAGCGATCCGAATATCTCAGGTGATCTGGCACGCGCCCATGATTCTGATGGGCAGTTGATCGCCATTCTGACCCGGCGCGGGGATCAGTGGAAGCCGGACAAGGTGTTTCCGCGATAACCCCTCCCCCTAATCCCCTCCCCGTAAACGGAGAGGGGGAACTCTATATGACCTGACTCCCCCTCTCCATGCATGGAGAGGGGGCCGGGGGGTGAGGTGCAATTTGGTTCATTTCGCGGAATTTTGTTAACGTCTAACTGAAAAATATCAATCGACATTGTAAAGAATACCCTATACAGAAAGGGCCAATCACATTGGACATCCGCATTGCAACCCCAGACGACAAAGCCGCTATCGTGCGACACCGCCGGGCCATGTTCGAGGAATTAGGCTATGGCAGCCCTGCGCTGCTCGAAAAAATGGTCGAAACGTTCGACGCCTGGATTGGGGATCAATTGAAGGCCGGCGGGTTTCGCGGCTGGGTTGCAGTTGATGACCAGGATGAGGTGATTGGCAGCGCCGGTTTGCGGATTCGCGGTTGGGGACCGCGCGCGCGCGAACTCGCTGGCAAACAGGGCTACGTGGTCGGGGTGTATGTGGACCCCGCCGGACGCGGGCAAGGCGCTGGGCGCAGCCTGATGCAAACCATGATGGACTGGTGCGCGGAATACCAACTCGACTGCCTGATCCTGCATCCCAGCGAAAAGGCGTGTGATCTCTACCTTTCAATGGGGTTCGTGCCAGAGGACGATGCTTACGTCTGGTATCCGCAGCAGTAAACACACTATGCAGCATGTGTACCGCTTAACCGACGTTCATCCCACCGGGCCAACGATTGTCGCTGTTGGTATCTTTGATGGCATTCACCGGGGACATCGTTACCTGTTACGCCAACTGGTCGAAAAAGCCCATGCGCAACATTGTGTGCCGGTGGTCTTGACGTTTTTCCCACATCCCGATATTGTATTTGGGCGCGCGACGGGCCGGTATTACCTCACGTCACCGGAAGATCGCGCCGCCCAATTGGGCGAACTCGGCGTCGAGATCGTCGTCAGTCACCCATTTGATGACACGGTGCGCCACATGCGCGCGGCAGATTTTGTCGATCAGTTGATCCAATACCTGCATTTGTGCGAACTGTGGGTTGGATCAGATTTTGCGCTGGGCTACAAACGGGAAGGCAATGTCGATTTTCTGCGTGCGCAGGGTGCAGCAAAAGGGTTTTCATTGGAGGTTGTGGACTTGGTAACAAACGATGGCAACGGTCAGGTGGTGAACAGCAGCAATATTCGCACCGCCCTGGCAGAAGGCAACATCGAAGCGGCGACACGCTGGCTGGGCCGCCCCTACCGGCTGCATGGTAACGTGGTCCATGGCGATGCGCGCGGGCGCACAATTGGCTTTCCCACCGCGAATATTGATGTGTGGGATCAGCAGTGTTTGCCGAAGAAAGGCGTCTATGCGGGTTGGGCGCGGCTGGGCGACGAAACCTTTATGGCTGTCGCCAATATCGGCAACCGGCCCACCTTTAGCGGCAAGATCGTGACCGTTGAGGCGCATCTGCTCGATTTTGACCGCGACATTTACGACACCGATCTGATCTTTGACGTGGTGGCCTTTTTGCGCCCGGAGATGAAATTCAACGGGGTAGACGAACTTGTCGCGCAGATTCAGCAAGACGTGATCGCCGGGCGTGACCTGCTGGAAAAACGCCCCAAACCGTGACAGATTGTTCGTAAACCCAGCGCGGGACGTATGGCAATACGCCTCTACTAAAGGTAAAATCCTCTCATTCGAACGCGGATGATTGATGCGCCGGATAGGATGGCGCGAGAAACTGAGTCTAATGAGCGATACCAACAACAACCTCCACAATGCTGATCGGCAAGATGACGAAATCACATCAAACGATGACCTCCTGCCGGATGGTCACAAAAGCGGCTTTGTCGCCGTGATCGGGCGGCCCAACGTCGGCAAATCCACGCTGATGAACGCGATCCTCGGCGAAAAAATCGCCATCGTCAGCCCGAAACCGCAAACCACGCGCCTCCGCCAATTGGGGATTTATACGCGCGACGATGTGCAGATCGTTTTCATTGACACACCCGGCATTCAC
>JAFGJA010000250.1 GCA_016929355.1 Anaerolineae bacterium
CCCCTCCCTGCCTGCGGGGAGGGGCCAGGGGGTGGGGTCAAACAAGCGAAATCAAGGCAAAAATTCCTTAGCTTAATGCCTATGCCCTCCAGCCCCCTCTCCAAGCACGGAGAGGGGGAGTCTGGTCACGGTTAAGTCCCCTCTCCACAGCGTGCGGCGGGGATTTAGGGGAGGGGTAAACGGACAAGGCGTTACCCGATTTAAAGGTTAAACGCCCCGGCACACTACTACGGGTGAAATATTCTTTTTAAAGGAGCATAAATTATGCGAGTTGGAATTGTTGGTGCTGGCTCAATGGGCACGACTCATTCTGCCGGGTGGAAATATGTAGAAGAAACCGGCGGTGGCGCGATTCTCGCCGGGATCACGGATTACATTCGATCTGGCGCGGAGGCGTTGGCCGAACGGCACGACTGCGCCGTTTATGACAGCTATGACGACCTGTTGGCGGATGTGGATATTGTCGATATTTGCACACCGAGCAATCTGCATCACGACATGGTGATCCGGGCGGCGCGGGCGGGCAAACATATCATGTGCGAAAAACCCATCGCGCTGACTATCGCTGAAGGCCGGGCGATGATCGATGCCTGCCGGGATGCGCATGTGCGCTTTTTTATCGGGCTGGTCGTGCGGTTCATCCCCGAATATCGCACGGCGCAGGAAGTGGTCGCCGCCGGGCAGATTGGCGAGCCGCGTGTGATCCGGCTGACGCGCGTCTCCTACCAACCGTTCAAAGCGACGGATAACTGGTTTGTGGATGAGGAGCGCTCCGGCGGCATGGTCCTGGACCTGATGCTGCATGATTACGATTATGCGCGCTGGCTGGCCGGGAATGTGACTCGTGTGTTTGCGAAATCGGTGCGGGCGACGCGCCCTGCTGCGCCGGGCGATTATGCGCTGGTCACGCTGCGTTTTGCGAATGGCGCAATCGCTCATATCGAAGGCGGGTGGGCCTATCCGCCGGGCTTTTTCCGCAAAGGTTTCGATATTGCCGGGACGGATGGTGTGATCGAATCGCATAAGGACACTACCAATCCGGTGATTACACATCTGGCCGAAGCACCGGAAGAAGCGATCTCCGATGTGGCCGTGCCGGTATCGGCGGTATCCGCCAGCCCCTATACGTTTGAAATTCAACATTTTTACGATGCGGTGGTTAACGACACACCCTTCTTTGTCACGCCAGAGGATGCGCTGGCCGCGCTGCAAATTGGATTGGCGGTGCGGGAATCGCTCAAGACCGGGCGCAGCGTCACGATTGACCAGGAGGTGATCTGATGGCTCAGGATACATTGCGAATCGGGATCATGAGTTTTGCGCATCTCCATGCCGAAGGGTATATCCAGAATTTACGCCAAACGCCGGGTGTCGAGATGATCGGGTTTTCGGATACCGACGCCGAACGCGGCCAACATTTTGCCGAAATTTTTGACGCGCAATGGTATCCGACGCATGAGGCGTTGATCGCGGAGCAGCCGGACGGTGTGATCGTATGTTCGGAAAATGCGGGGCGGCGTCCGTTGGTTGAGATGGCGGCACAAGCGGGCGTGCATGTGCTGTGCGAAAAGCCGATTGAAGTCACGCTGGCCGACGCCGAAGCGATGCGCGACGTGTGCGAAGCCAATCACGTCAATTTCATGACCGCGTTCCCGGTGCGGTTTGCGCCCTCCGTGCGCGAATGCAAAGACAAGATTGACCGGGGTGAGTTAGGCCGCATCTACGGGATCAATGGCATCAACCACAGCGAAATTCCGCGTGCCCACCGCGCCTGGTTTGCGCAGAAGGCACTAGCGGGCGGCGGCGCAGTGATGGACCATACGGTGCATCTGGTCGATGCGATGCGCTGGTTTTTCAATTCGGAGATCGTGGAAGTCTACGCCGAAGTCGATAACCTGTTTTATCCCGGCGAAGTGGATGTCGATACCGCCGGAATCGTGCTGGTGACGTTCGCCAATGGCGTTTTTGCGAGCGTTGATTGTAGTTGGAGCCGCCCCACCACCTATCCGCGTTGGGGGCACTTCAAAATGGATATTGTGGGCGAGAATGGCTTTGTGGTGCTGGACAGCATGGCGGAACAGTTCTCCGTGTATTCCAGGCATTTACCGCGCCATCCGATGTGGGTGAATTGGGGCGCGAATTCCAATCAGGCTATGATCGAGGAATTTGTTACCAGTATCCGCGAGAAGCGCCAGCCGTCGGTCACATGGCGTGATGGCTATGAGGCGCTGCGCGTCGCGTTGGCCTGTTACGAATCCGCCGAGTCCGGCCAGCCGGTGAGTCTTGATCGTTAAACCGAAACGTTCGCCGGTGCAGTCGGTTATCCGGCAGATCGTCGTTATCTACTTTTTGACGTTTGCCGCGCGCGGACTCGTCGTGCCTTTCGCTAATCTGTACCTGAAAGACTCCGGTTTTTCAGGTACGGCGATTGGTCTTATCACGGGCATTGGGGCGCTGCTGCAATTGACGCTGCCGCCCCTGCTCAATACGTGGGCGGATCGCGCCGGGCGTCACCGGTTCCTGCTGCGCGGGTTTATAGTGAGCAATGTCGCCGCGCTGGTGGGTTTGATCACCTTTACCAGCCAATTGTGGCTTGGCGGGGCGATGTTGTTCCGCAATACCGCAGATCGGCCTACCGATCCGTTGCTGGCGCAGCTCACGATCTCCTGGCTCAACCGCCAGAAACGCGATATATACGGGCGGCTGCGCGCGTGGGGATCGTTGGGCTGGGGCATGGTGACGATGCTCAGTGGGCGGATTTTCGCGCTCGGCGGCTATTCGCTGCTGTTTGGAATTGCGGCCCTGCTTAATCTACTGGCGCTGCGTTTTATCAGCATTTTGCCCGCGCAAACCGCCGAAAAAGAAGAACGCGAGCAAGGGACGGTCCCTCGGCGGCGCGGCTTCTATATGTTGCTGGTGAGCTTGTTTTTGTATTTCACCGGTATGACGGCAACCTATACATTCCAGTTCATCTACTTTGAAGATAATCTAGGGGCCAGTAAGGAGATGATCGGTATCCTGGCCTCAGTCGCGGCGCTGGCTGAGATTCCGTCGATGATGGTGATCGATGCGCTGTTGCGCCGGGTGCGCGTTTTGTTCACGTTAATCATTGGTAGTAGCGGCATGATCGGTTTGTGGGTATCGTTTGCGCTGCTCACGGATGCCACCTTGCTGATCCCCTTGATGATCGTGCGTGGGACGTTTTACACGCTGCAATCCGTTTCGATCACGCTGCTTATTGCGCGGATCAGTCACCCGGTCAATGCGGCGACGAATCAGTCATTGGCCCTGGTCACAGTGCCCAGTCTGGCCGTATTGGTGACGGGGCCGATCAGTGGGTGGATGTTTGACGAATTGGGGGGACAGGTCTTGTTCTTGACTTCAAGCGTGATCGGGGTGCTGTCGATTCTGGTCATGATTGCCGCGCGGCGTTATTTGACGGTGGAGTAGGCATTCGCTGCGGCTGCGTAAAAATGAAGGGCGTATGCGAACCATCGGTTCGACCCATACGCCCCTACGAATCAAGGTGCAAAATCGAGTTATTTCACCGCACCGCGCGTCAGGCCAGAGATGAACTGCCGCGAGAAAACCATGTATAGCGCGAGGATCGGAATCATTGCCAGCGTCAGCGCGGCGAGGAGCGCGGTCCAGTCAGTTTTGTATTGGCCCGCAAACGCCGAGAGGCCGAGTGTTACCGTGCGGACCTTCTCGCCGGGAGCCAACGTGAGCGGGAACCACAGCCCATTCCAGATCGGCAGTGTGTTGAAGATCAAGACGGTGGCGAGCGCCGGACGGATCAAGGGCAGCACCAGCGTGAACAGAATCCGGTATTCGCTGGCTCCATCCACGCGCGCCGCGTCTTTGAGTTCCATCGGCACTTGTCGCATATACTCCGACAGAACAAAGACCGCCATCGGCAGGCCGGACGCCGTATACACCAGGATCAAGGCCCAGAGGGTGTTATAGAGGTTCAGATCGTTCAGGATACCGATCAAGCTCACCGTACCCAGCCGGATCGGGATCATAATCCCGATGGTCATATAGAGCGCCAGAAACCGGCTGCCGCGAAACCTGTATTCGGCCAGCGCAAACGAGATCATCGACCCGGTGAGCAAAATCAAAAATAGCGCGCCGCCGGCCACGACCAGGCTGTTTTTGAAATAGAGCAGTACATCGGCTCGTTCGAACACTTGCTCGTAGCCGCTCGTCGAGGCGATATTGGTGATGTGGAAGCCGCCATCAAACGAATACCAGATCGGCATCTGGTAGGGATGCTTGAACAGGTCGCGCCGGTCCTTGAGCGAGTTGATGATAATCAACCCCAGTGGGAACAGCGCCAGAAACGAATAGGGGATTAAGATCAAATGTGGGGCCAGATTCCCTAAGAGTTTCCATAAGGGATTGTTGCCCAACCAATTGGGGCGTTTGGATCGGATCATGGAAGCATCCGTTGGGATTGTCATAAATTTTTCTCCAACAGAAATGGGTTAATCGCGGATCAAACGCCGCTGAATGACAAATAAGTAGAGCAGCACACCCGTGAGGATAATGCCGAACATCACGGTCGCAATCGTCGTGCCCATGTAAAGATCGGCGCGTGTGCCTAAAAAGCCGAAACTGGTCCGGTAGAAAAAGGTCCCTAACAGGTCGGTGGCGTAGTTTGGCCCGGCCTGACTGCCCTGCATAATATAGACATTTTCAAACGCGCTGAAGTTGCCGACAAAGGTCAGAATAGCGACGATCCCGGCGGTGGGCAAGACTAGCGGGAATTTGATCCGCCAGAAGACACCCCAGGCGGTGGCTCCATCGACGCGCGCCGCTTCGATCAGTTCTTCATCGATGCCGATCAGAGATGCCAGAAACAGCACAAATGGCGTGCCGATGTACTGCCAGATGCCGACGAGGATGACCACCGTCAGGGCGGTACTTTCTGATCCGAGCCAGCCTTCGTGGGGGATGATCGATCCCAGGCCCCCGGCTTTCAGCGCGTCGTTGACGATACCCCACAGGGGATTCAG
>JAFGJA010000251.1 GCA_016929355.1 Anaerolineae bacterium
ATCTGGTACGCATCCGAGTCCGCTGTCGCCCAGGGATTGAACCAGATGTCCACGCGCCGCGCCAACACATCATACGACACATAGGCGGCCACTGCCGCGATCAGCAGCAGGATCGCCCCCGCGATAAAAATCTGTCCCTGCCCGCTTGCCAGATACAACATGACCATGAACACGGCAAAAAACAAAGTCGCCGCGCCAAGATCACGCTGCCAGACGAGCACGATCACACAAAGTCCCCACATCAGTAAGACGGGGGCCAGCAGCGCCGGGGCAGGCACGCGCCAGGGACCGATCTGCACCGTTTCCTCGCGCAAAAAATGGCGATGTTCGGAAAAGTAACTTGCCAGGAAGACGACCAGCAAAATTTTGAGCAGTTCCGAGGGTTGGTAATAAATGCGCCCGAATCCCGCCCACAGCCACAAACGCGGCCCGATGTCCGACGAGGGATTTTCCCCGATCAAGATCGTGATCGCCAACAGCGCCAAGCCGCCGATCAGCCACGTATAGCGGTAGCGCCGCAGCCAGCGCAGATCACGCGGGAGCAGCGTCACGAGCAGCAGCGCCGCCAAGCCGATCACCATCCAGAGCGTTTGCCGCGCCGCGTAGGATGGCACGAGGCGCGCGATCAGGTTCAGCCCCCAGCCGGTCAGGAACATCACGAGCGGAAACAGGAGCGGATCGCGCCCCGGCAGGCGGCGGTTGAGCGCCCCATGCCCGATCAACACGCAGAGCGCCCACACACCCACCGGCCAGATCGCGGTCCACGCGCGATCCCGCGCCAGGATTAGCGCGATCTGGTTGACCAGCACAAATACGCCCGCTAACAGCAGCAACGGGCGTTCCTGCTGGGCGGGAGTCGGGGCAAAGTCACTTTCCCATTCGCGCCAGAATAGCATTCGCATCAGGCCGCGCTGCCTCTACGACAGGTATTTGCCAACCAACGGGCGCAGTCGTTCCAATGTTTCGGCAGGAATCCGCTCACGCGCGGTAATCAGCGCCGTTTCGAGCGCGTGATGGCAGTCGCAATCGTTATCAATGCCCGTTCCCAAAAGGCCCACTGCGCCGATCAACGCATTTTGCGCCAGCGTGACATTCGCATTCAGCGTTTGCAGCACCCTATCCACCGTGACCGCTTCTTCGGATTCGTGCCACACATCGTAATCGGTAATGTGCGCCATCGTCGCGTAACACATCTCCGCTTCGCGCGCAAGAAACGCTTCCGGTGCGGCGGTCATGCCGATCAGATCGCAGCCCCATTTGCGGAACAAGGCGCTTTCGCCGCGTGTACTGAAACGTGGTCCCGCCACTGTCACCGCCGTGCCGCCGCGATGTACCGTGCCGCCTGCCGCCGTGACTGCCTCCGCAATGATGCCGCTCAGTTCGGTGCAAAACGGATCGGCTACCGAGATATGGCTGACCAAACCTTCGCCAAAAAATGAACTGGGCCGCCCATCGCGCGTAAAATCGACCAACTGATCGGGGATCACGACATGCCCCGGCGCGAGTGCTTCGCGCAGCGATCCCATCGCGCTGATGCTGATCACCTGCTGCACGCCGAGCGTTTTTAGCGCGTAGATGTTCGCCCGGTACGGTACTTCGGTAGGCGTCAGAACGTGCCCTTTGCCATGCCGCGCAATAAACGCCACGCGCATTCCCGCCAGCGTTCCGATCCGCACTGCCCCGCTCGGTGAGCCGAAAGGGGTCGCAATCTCACGGTCTTCGATCTCGGTCAGCCCCGGCATGTTATACAACCCTGAGCCGCCGATGACGCCAATTTTTACGGAGTCCATATATCAAGTCTCCTGCGTGTGTGTAAAAATATAAAGGTGCGCTAAGTGTACACCAAATTGCGCGCGGTCCCCACAGAGATTCTAATGGTATAATAACCGTAAACAACAATCAAAGTGGCGAAAATACAAAATGACCCTATTGGAAGACCTCACACAGCGTTTACGTGCCATAGCGGAACGGGAGGGAAATTCTCCTGAAGCGTTTTTGGAAGCTTTGCTTGATGCGTATGAAGAGAGCAGAGAAGAGAAAGACCCTATTGAAGATTTTATCGGGGCATTTGATGATGATGTAACTGATCTATCAACTACAGTTCGCCAAACGTTGCAGCGAAAGTTTATGGATCATGACAGCCCTGCTTGATACCAGTTTTTTGTTAGCGGCTGCTTTTGAACGTGACCAGAATCATGTTGTTGCAGCAACCGCTTTACGCAATCTTACATCGGGACGGCTTGTTGCCTCACCTGTAGAAATTGAACTATTTTTCATGGTTTCTGCTCGAATATCTTATGATCGTGCTATGGCATTGTTCGCATTTGAGATCATCGATCTGACCATAAATGATCGGCAACGAATGCATGAAATCATGAAACAATATCGAGATGCCAGATTGGATATTGCTGACGTAGCGCAACTGACATTAGCAGAGCGGCTAAACATCACCCGAATTTATACTTTTGACCGTCGAGACTTTTCACTGTTTCGTCCAACCCACTGCGATTATCTTGAATTACTGCCTTAATAGGCGTGAAACCAATTACTCTGTCGGCGTAACCGAGGTGGCCGGTTCGGGCGTAAATGTGGGCGGGTCCGGGGGCATGGGCGAAGGACCGGGCGTTGCCGTTGTGTTGGAGCCACCGCCACCGCCGGGCGAGATCACGTACACGCCGCCAAAATTGCACCACTGCCCACCGCTTGCATCCGTGAGCGAGCGTTTGACCGAGAGCATACATCCCCCCACAATCAACAACCAGATCGCGGACACGACCAAACCGCTTATCGCCAAGCGCCGGGTACGTTTCGGATCAAACGCATTTTTCGCATTGAGCAGCGCCGCCAGCGACATCAGCACCCCGGCCAGGGGTAAGCAGGAAATTATCCCGGTAAAGATACTCAAACCAAACAGACTCAATAAAAGACCGAGTGCCGCCATCAGATCGTGCGAATTGCCGTGATACAGCGTGTCATCGTCAATCACCCGTCCACGCGCCTCTTTGCGTGTCGCGCCGATCTGCGCGCCGATGAGTTGTTCGGCATACGAGCCGGGGTCTTGGATTTTTGCGCCGAGCAATCGCGCTTCTTCGGCATGTTCCGCACAAAGGCGCTGCCCATCCTCGGTATAGTAGAGGCAGTATGCGCACAGGGGCTTATGACACACTTCGCAGCGTTCGAGCGCGATCCGTTCGGGGTGATTTTCACAGTTGAGCGTTTCCCAACCACTCATGATCTGCGCCTTTCAAATGTCACTTTTCGCACACCGGTTAGCGGCTGCTGCAACGCCTGCCGCAAAATGTCCTCCTGATAACCGCCCAAAGAGTCCGCGAGACTCCCCGCCTCACTGACGATCACCGCAAAGCCGCGCGCCCACCGTCGGCCTAATAACTGCTGCAAGCCATGCATAAAAAACGCGCTCAGCACGTCCATTTTTTTCTGCGGAATCGGCATTTCCCCGCGAAACAACTCAATCGCGACCAGACCATGCGGCGGCGACCCCTCTTCGCCCACCGCTTTGATGACGTAGGGTTCATAGGCCGAGACATGCACCACATTTTTGAGCGTCAGCGCGTCATGCGTGCCGATCACGGCAAACG
>JAFGJA010000252.1 GCA_016929355.1 Anaerolineae bacterium
CCGAAACCAAAGCGGAAACGAAGTCGGAATCGTCGGCGTCTAAGTCCGATTCCAGCGCTAAAAAAGCCGACTAGCGGCGGCTCACTTTTGCGCAGTACATACAAAAGGCGATCTTGCGAGATCGCCTTTTTCATTTTTGCGGGAAGCGTACAACACGGTTGTACCGGGTGAACCGCCTAAATCTGAAATCCCGTGCTGGCGTGAACGATCTTGTGCTCGTAATTATCCACCAATCCGAGCAATTTGGTGCGCAGTTCGGTCCAGTCCGGGTTATCCAACATTTTGCGGATCGTCTCAATATCGTTGGCGACACCTTCCATCAAGATTTGCGGGCACTCGCCATAGACGGCCAACCATGCCTCGGTTGGCGTGAGTCCCAGCCGGGTCAGGCCGGGCGCGAACTCGCGTACCATGAATTCGAAGTATTCCTGATCCCGTCCCGGTTTGATGTCCCAACTGAGCAGCAGCTTCATCATGGGCAGTTTAGTCCTTGTGTTAATTAATGCCGGTAATCCAGCAGCACGACTTGCGTTTGTTCGGGCAGCGAACCGGACGAAATCCGCAGCATTTCTTCGGGATTGACCGTTTCGTCGGTGTTGACGCCCATCTCTTTCAAGAAGCGATCTACCGGGTCCAATTCTATACCGCGCAGCGCTTCTGTCTGGAAATGCATCGGAATGACGATGCTCGGCTCAAGCAAACTGATTACTTCGGCGGCCTGGCTGGACGATAGACTGTTACCACCGCCCACCGGGACCAACGCCACATCAATTTGCCCCAACGTGTCGATCATGGATTGATTCGGAACGTGATCCAGATCGCCCAAATGCGCGACGGTCAGATTGGTGTAATCGAAGACGTAGATCACATTGCGGCGCGGGTTTTCGAGTGTTTTATCGAAGGTGGCTACCCCGATGATAAATACGCTGCCGATCTCATATTCGCCCGGTCCGTCAATGATATGATCGACGCCTTTCACGGGTTCAAGATGGGCATGGCCGGGGGCCTGATGGCTGATGGTGACAATGTCCGCTTTGAGGCGCGGCGCTTCATAGCCCAGACTCTCATCAAACGGATCGGTGACAACGGAAGCGTGTCCACGTTCCGCGATTCGGAAACAACTGTGCCCATACCAAGTAATGTCCATGTGCGGGAATTGCTTTCTGAATAGTGTGATCAACGGGTTTGAAATTCCCCCAGATTATACTTAGATTGGAAACACAGCGCCAGTGGCCTTGTAATTTCTAAACATCTTCTTATCTGTTTTGACGAGGAGATAGCGGGGGCGTATAAGCCAGATTTTTAGCTCACACACGCCCCCTGATGTGCTATAGAGGCAGAAAAATTACTTTGTTTGCTCAATCGTCCATTTCGCTTGCGTTCAGAACGATCAGTAAATCTTCAACAACTTGTCCAATCGGAAGATCGTCATGAACAATGATGACCCCTGGCATGGGCAATTCATTGGTAAGACGGTCATTAGCGTAGCCAACCATTGTTTCAACATCATGGGTCAAAACAATGCGATTCTCCTGAGCCGCCCATTCAAGGACTTGGGGATCGGGTGCTTCATACATGGCGGTATCTTGTACGCGCACAATATGTGCATCAGGGTTTTCGCGCTGAATACCACGCAAGATTCTACCGTTGAAGTTCTCATCGGCTAAAAATCGGATCATGATGATCCGGGCCGTTTTTCATCGCGCAAAGCCCGTAGTCGGGCGCGTAAGGCCAATGTGTCGGGTGAATAATTGACCTCAATGTCGCGCTGAATACGGGCAGAGTTTGCATCAGCCTGTTGAATATATGCATCAACTTCGGCGCGGTGGGTGAGATAGTAGGCAATAACTGCATACACATCCGCCAACTTGAGCGTGGGATAGCTGTCTACAATCGCCTCGGCTGTTTCGCCGCGCCAGAACGCGCGAATGACTAGTTCCAGCAAAACGCGCGTGCCACCGATCCGAATTTTGCCATGTTCATCGGTTTGCAACGGCACATCAATACTGATCGGTATCGCAACCATGCTGTGATCTCCTGCTGTGCTTTTCTAAGATTATAGAACGCCTTTCAACATCGCGGCTACCGCCTCATAGACCGGCGAATCGTCGCCCAACTCGATCAACGGACGCCCGCTAAACTCAAATTCCAGCAGGTCATCGTTGCTCGGAATCGTGCCCAGGAGCGGCAGATCAATCGCATCGATCCGCTTTTGCAGCGCGTCGGGGACGGATTCGCTGTTAAGGCGATTCACAATCAAATAGGCGTTTTCGACGTTAATGTCGAGTTCCTTGCGCAGTTCCGCGATCCGTTCCGCCGCGACGATGCCGCGCTGCGTTGGATCGGAGATAATGAGCATCACTTGCACATCGCGCGTGGTGCGGCGGCTGAGATGTTCCAGGCCTGCTTCATTGTCGATCACCACGTAGCGGTAATTTTTGCTGATGCTGTCGATCACGTCGCGCAGGTTGTGATTGACCGCACAGTAACAGCCCGGCCCCTCGGAGCGACCCATTGCGATCAAGTCGAAGCGCTTCCCTTCGGAGAGCGCCGTGCGGATTTCGTAATCAAGGTAGTCGCGCTTATTCATGCCGCCTTCAAGCGTGCCCATGGCCGCGCCGCCCGCCGTCAGCGATTCCTTGACCTTATCGAGCAGTCCTTCACGGATGTCGCCCACTGTCCATTCGAGATCGAGGCCAAGGACCATATTCAGATTCGCGCTGGGATCGGCGTCAATCGCCAGGATCGCGCCCGGTTGGGTTTGCGCGAGGTATTTGATCACCATGCCGGCGACGGTTGTTTTGCCAACGCCACCTTTGCCAGCGAGTGCGATAGTTGTTGTCATGATGTATTCTCCTAATCTTTCCCCCTGTTTAGTCACGAATTTTGTAGGGGCGAGGCGACGCCTCGCCCAGGGCGACCCACCGGGTCGCCCCTACATGGTTTCTCTGAATTCTTTGTTAAACGAGGCGTGAGGGTTACTCTTTCTCGATCTCGTCTACTAACGTTTTCGCCATCTGTTCCGCCGCTTTGCGCAGCGCGGGCACATGATCATACACCGCGATCCCTTTGCGATCCGCTTCCTGTACGGCGAGATCGGCGATCAGCGTGCCCAGGACCGGAATCCCCGGCGTTTCGGTTTCGAGGAAGGTGCGTTCTTCCTCGTCACGGACCTTGTTCCCGACCAGCCACAGTTTTTTAACGCCTATATCCAGCGCCAGTTTCTTGATCTGCGCCGCCGTGCCGAGACTGCGCCGCGTCGGTTCCACAACGATGATCATTGCGTCCACAAAATCCACCGTCGCGCGGCCCAGATGTTCCACGCCCGCGTACATATCGAGGATCAACACGTCATCTTTGCGGAACAGCAGATGCGTGAACAGCGTTTTGAGCATGGCACTTTCCGGGCAGATGCAGCCCGATCCGCCCAAATCCACCGATCCCATTTCGAGCAGGCGCACGCCGCGATGGGTCACGCTGAACCGTTCGGGGATGTCATCCACGCGCGGATTGATCGTGAAAAAGCCGCCCATCGTGCCGGGTTTTGCGCCGGTTCGTTC
>JAFGJA010000253.1 GCA_016929355.1 Anaerolineae bacterium
CGCGCTGTACATATCGCCATCGGTGCTGGTTACAACGCGGCTGGTGAATGTGCTGGCGTTCATCCCGTGATCGGCCAGCAGCACCAGATACACATTCATCGCGCTGGTTTCAACGTCGCTCGGTTCGGTCCCGTTCAGCATATACAAGAAATTCGCGGCCAGACCAAGATCGCTGCGCGGCGCAATCGGGTCTTTACCGGCGCGGATACGTGCCCACGCCGCGACGATGGTCGGCATTTTGGCGGTCAGGCGCATCGCTTTGCGTACATTCGCTTCCGGGCCGTTGTCCTCGCCATCAGGATCATGCAACCCCAGCGCAGAGACCGCCGTGCGGAGAACGGCCATTGGGTGCGCGCTGGTCGGGTAGGTCTTCATATTCGCCAAGACCGAGTCCGGCAGACTCGCATTTTCGCTAATGCTCTGGTGCAGTTGGTCCAGTTCGGCCTTGTTGGGTAGTTTGTTGTTCCACAGCAAATACACCACTTCTTCGAACGAAGCATGTTCCGCCAGGTCCATAATGTCGTAGCCACTATAGATCAACCGGCCAATATCGCCCATCACTTTGCTCATTTTGGTATCAGCAATAACGACGCCTTCCAAGCCTTTTTTTTGTTCTTCTGCCATGGGGGGGTATCTCCTCGCGTGTAACGAAAATAAATCAGACTAAGGAATTAGATGCAGCGCACTGAAAAACGATGCATCGTAGTGTGAATTTTGTCGTGAAGTAGCCATGCGGGGAACGTTTGATCATGGTTTCTTCTAATGGTAGAGTATAGCAGTCCGATATTTTGGTATCAAACAATCTTGCAAATTTCTTATAATTGTGGGCATTATAGTATCAATTGGCCTTTAGCGTTTTACGGAGATTTTTTATGACAACATTGGTTACAACCGTTACCGAAACGCTCCGCTACCGGGGTAAGCTCGGCCAGTGGAGTTGGGTGTTCCATCGTCTGGCAGGGTTAGGCACGCTTTTGTTCCTGATTTTGCACGTAGTCGATACCTCGTGGGCGGCGTTTTACCCCGAAGACTACGAACAGGCGATCCGCGAGTACCAGAGTCCGCTCTTCACGATTGGCGAATTCTTCCTCGTCGCGTGCGTGGTCTATCACGCCTTCAACGGGTTACGTATTGTGCTGCTCGATTTCAGGCCGGCATGGTGGCAATACCAACAGCGCGCCGTGATCTACGTCCTATTGGCAACCGTCATCGTCCTTGCGCCGACGTTCGTGTTGATGCTCGGTCACGTCACAGACTTTTACGGTGAGGAAGGGCGCGATATTGCCGGACTGGATGAAATTATCCAGACGCAAGCCAAATTTGCGGGCGGCTTTGTGGTGATCCTCGTGGGGGCGCTGGTGCTGTCGGGCATTTTTGGCCTACTCACCCGCAGCACGAGCGGCTTTAATCTGTCCGGTAAATTAGAAGCGACCATGTGGTCCTTTATGCGGCTGTCCGGTCTGCTGATCGTACCGCTCGTTTTTGGGCATCTGGCGCTGATGCATGTCATCCAGGGTGTGTTCGACATTACCGGCAGTGGGATTGATGTGATCGGAACCGATATGGTCAACGAAAGCGGCAAAGCGGTGGAATTTGTCGGTGCGCGCTGGGATATGCTGGTCGCGGGCGTGGCGATCTGGCGCGTCTATGATGGACTGCTGCTGGCGCTGGTCGTGATTCACGGCTTTAACGGGCTGCGCTACGTGGTCAACGATTACGCTCATACGCCCTGGATCAATCGCGCGCTGAATTACGCGATTGTGTTCGGCATGGTCGCGCTGATTGCGATTGGCGGCGCGGCGTTGATCGCCGGGGTGGACGAAACAGCTTACGAGATTGCAAAAGATATAACGGCGCTAAAATAGGTAAAACTAATATGCAAACACACCAATATGAAGCATTAATTGTCGGTGGTGGCGTCGCGGGCTTGATGGCGGCTTTGTACGCCTCGCGCGGCGCAAAAACCGCCGTAATCAGCAAATTGTACCCGTCCCGTTCGCATACTGGCGCGGCCCAGGGCGGGATCGGCGCGGCATTGGGCAATCTGGAAGAAGATCGCCCGGAATGGCACGCCTTTGATACGGTCAAGGGGGGCGACTATCTGAGCGATCAGAACGCGGCGTTAGTGCTGGCGGAAGAAGCTATCGACGCCGTGATCGAACTCGAACACCTGGGCCTACCGTTTGATCGCACCGAGGATGGGCGCATCTCGCAGCGCCGCTTCGGGGGCCATACAAGCGGCTTCGGCGGGCAGCCTGTGCGCCGCGCGTGCCATGCGGCAGATCGCACCGGGCACATGATTTTGCAAACGCTCTACCAGCAGTGCATCAAAAATGAGGTCAAATTCTTCGATGAATTTCACGTTATTGACATGATCCGCAACGGGGATACAGTGGTCGGCGTGATTGCGGTCAATATTGACTCCGGCGAACTGCACGTTTTCCACAGCAAAGCGGTTTTGTTTGCGACGGGCGGCTGGGGTCGGGTCTGGGAAATCACCAGCAACGCCCACGCGCTGACCGGCGACGGCAACGCGATCACCTACCGGCGCGGCGTGCCGATGCAGGATATGGAATTTTTCCAGTTCCATCCCACCGGCATTTACAAGATGGGTATTTTGATCACGGAAGGCGTGCGCGGCGAAGGCGGCGTCTTGCTCAATGATCGCGGCGAGCGCTTCATGGAACGCTACGCGCCGAGCATTAAAGACCTCGCCAGCCGGGATGTGGTTTCGCGCGCGATTTACCTCGAAATGAAGGGCAAACGCGGTATCAAGGGCCAGCGCTACGTCCATTTGGATATTACGCCGGAAACGGTGAACCGCTATCTGGCGGAAGCGGGCGATGATCGCCGCATTACGCGCGAATATGTTGAATCCAAGCTGCCGGATATTCTGGACTTCTGCCGGACCTATCTCGGCGTGGACCCGGTGAAAGAACCGATGCCGGTCCAGCCCACCGCACATTACGGCATGGGCGGGATTCCCACCGATCTCGATGGACGCGCGGTGATCGATGCGCAAGGCACGCCGCTCCCCGGCCTATATGCGGCGGGGGAATGTGCCTGTGTGAGTGTACATGGTGCGAATCGCCTCGGCACAAACAGCCTGACCGACCTGATCGTCTTCGGGCGGCGTTCCGGCAAGCACATGGCGGAATTTTGCCAGGGTGCGGAATTCACCCCTCTGCCGGACAATCCCACCGGGGAAATTGAAGCGGAATTGGAACGCTTGCGTCAGGCCAACGGCTCGCGCAAACCGTATGAACTGCGCAACGAAATGCAGCAGGTCATGATGGAGGATGTCGGCGTGTTCCGCACCGCCGAGGGAATGCAGCAAGCAGTGGATACCATGCGCAAATTGAAAGAAGAATACCAGACGAATCTCAGCATTGATGATCGCGGCCAGCGTTTCAACAGCGACCTGTATGAAGCGTGGGAACTCGGCTGTCTGCTGGATATTGCCGAAGTCACCGCCGTGAGCGCACTCGCCCGTAAAGAGAGTCGCGGCGCACATTCGCGCGAGGATTTCCCCAAGCGCAACGATGAAACCTGGATGGTCCACACGCTGGCCTATCAAACCGAAGACGGCAGCGTGGCATTGAACCATGAAAAGCCGGTGGATATGTCGCTGGCGGAAAAAGACGAAAAATTTGTGCCAAAAGAACGGGTGTATTAGCAGTTGTAAGTTATCAGTGATCAGTTTTAAGTTGAGAGTTTGGAGTTTAGAGTAAAATCGCCAGACGTGGAAAAACTCATTACTCATGACTCACAACGCATAACTCACCAGATAATCCGGCCTCGTTACTAGCGATGTCAAAGGAAACGATTATGCAGGTTACAATGCGAATCCGGCGCTTTAACCCGGAAAAAGATCAAAAGCCCTATTGGGGTGAATATACACTTGAGAATGTCGAACCGAATGATCGCGTGCTGGAACTGCTGCACCGTGTCAAATGGGAACAGGATGGCACGCTCGCGTTCCGGCGTTCGTGCGCGCATGGGGTCTGCGGATCGGACGGGATGCGGATCAACGGCCTGAACAAATTGGCGTGCAAAGTGCTGGTCAACACGTTAGGCGAGGATGATCACGTCACAATTCAGGTCGAGCCGTTGCTCGGACTCCGTGTGATCAAAGATTTGATCGTGGATATGGAACCCTTCTTCGAGCATTACCGCTCCGTGATGCCGTACTTTGTGAATGACACCCCCACGCCGGAAGATGGACGCGAACGGTTGCAGAGCCACGAAGACCGCGAACGATTCGACGATACGACCAAATGTATCCTCTGCGCGTGCTGCACCACGTCGTGTCCGAGTTTTTGGGCGAATGGGACCTATGTGGGTCCGGCGGCGATTGTGCAGGCGCACCGTTTCATCTTCGATTCGCGCGATCACGCAGCCGAACAACGCCTGGCAATTCTCAGCGAACCGGAAGGCGTCTGGCGCTGCCGCACGATCTTCAACTGTACGCCCGCCTGCCCGCGTGAGATCGAGGTCACGCGCGCACTGGGTGAAG
>JAFGJA010000254.1 GCA_016929355.1 Anaerolineae bacterium
ATGATCTGTAACCCCTTTCGAGTCTCATTTTTCATTTCACTGTATAGTACGGATAGCGCGGTAACAAGTTGTACAAGGAGGAACGTAAATGGTGCAACTCGAAGTGATCACACGCGGATCGCCCGATGGTTTACCCGGCGCAGCCAAACCGACTCCGCTCCTGTTCGTGCATGGCGCATGGCACGGCGCGTGGTGCTGGGATGAGCATTTTCTGCCGTATTTCGCGGCACACGGCTATATCGTTCATGCGCTGAGTCTGCGCGGACATGGCAAAAGCGAAGGGCGCATCTTCGGATCGCGCATCCGGCATTATGCGCAGGATGTGGCGCAGGTTGCGGCGAGCCTGCCCACGCCGCCTATCGTAATCGGACACTCAATGGGCGGCTTTACGGTCCAGAAATATCTGGAAACGCACAGCGAAACACAGCCTATACCCGCCGCCGTACTGATCGCCTCCTGCCCGCCGGGAGGATTGATCCCGTCCACGCTGCGCACTTTGCGCACAAAGCCGCTAACCATGCTCAAGGTCATGATCCAATTCCGGCTCTATCCCCTGGTGAGCACGCCGGAACAAGCGCATTCGCACCTGTTTTCAAGCGATTTCCCGGTAGACCGCGTCGCCCATTATCAGGCGCGGCTTAGCGATGAATCCATGCTGGCGTTTCTGGATATGATGGGGCTGGATCGGGTGCGGGTCAAGCGCATCACCGCGCGCAACATCCCCATCCAGGTGATCGGCGCGGGATCGGACACGTTGTTTTTGCCGCGCGAGGTCGTAGGAACCGCACGCGCCTATGGCACAGTGGCGGAAATTTTACCGGACATCGCGCACGACATGATGCTTGAGGATCGCTGGCAGGAGGTCGCGGATCGGATTCTGGCGTGGTTGGCGGAACGGGGCTTGTAGCATGGCGGGCTTGCTTTGTATCCTGATTATGTGCCCTTTCGGGATTCCGTTGTTTGTGGGCATCTATATGCTGGTCATGTATGAGCAAAATCTGTTCACATGGTTCGCGGCGCTGCTGACGTGGAAACCCTTGATTGCAACACCGTTGGTTTTGGTGACAGGATCATATATAGCGAACCGACACCACTATCCTGATACGGGCTATTCTGTGTTTGAAGCAGTGGTCATCATGTCCCCTGCCATCCTGATCACCCTGGGGCTGATCACCATCTTCCGCGATCTGGTTTTCAGGTCGAATGTGCGATGGTCAGCATGGTCATTACTCGCGCTGGACATGGTGCGGTGGGGCAATACCTTCGTGCTGTTTGCAATCCCAGACACATTCGACCTCGGTATAGCCTTGATCATCATGGCGATTGGAATATTTGGCCCGACGCTCTTTGCGATCATTGCGGCGTATGAGGCAATGGCACTTGAAGATGTGGACAAACACAAAAAGAAGAAAAAACGGAGGCCCACAGTGGAGCCTCCGTATACGAGCTAACAAATAGCTCAGGTGTATAAACCTTATTCCGCCGCAGGCGCGGTATAGGTCGCGCTTTCGATGATCGCCAGCAGCGTCGCTTCGAAGTCACCCAATTTATCCTTGGCCGCGACCCCGATACCGATGATCATATTACCGTCTTTTTCGAAACCCACGATGAAGCCTTCGGTCTTGTCATCCGTAACATCAATGCGATAGCCATCAACACCCGCTACTTTGACATCTTTCACGTCGCTGGCTTCACCATTTTCGCCGACTTCGCTGGCAGCCCCACTACCGAACATGTCAAAGGCTTCGCGGGCGCTCATACCCAGGTCTGCCAACGAGGACGCCATCAACATGACGGCGGCCATGTCGCCCGTAATATCGTCGGCATTGAGCGCTTCTTCTGAGTTGGCAATCGACACCCCGATTCCCTCATCCATTGTCGCCCACCCTTCCGGGTATTTGACCGTCAGACCGGATGCCGATTCAAGCGTCTGATTCAGTTCGACTTTTTTGTCGTCGCCATCGTCATCATCGCCGCAAGCCACCAGGACCATCGGCACAATGAGCAGCAGAACCAGCAACAACGCAACTTTCTTATTCTTAAACATGACCGTTTCTCTCCTTGAGATTGGGTATGGATAAAAGTGGTGGAACAATTGCCACCCGTAAAGTCATCATCACGATTATCACGCCAGCGCGTGACCAAAGCGTGACCGTTAGCCCAGGTCCGGCCAAAACAGGCATTTTTTTGCAACCGGAACACTTAGTAGAAATATTAGCTCAATTAGTGAGAATTTGCACAAAAAATTACCGGATTCATGAGCAACCTCATTCCAAAAACCAACATTTCCACAGTATGATATGATGCCCCCCTGACGGTACAATAAAAAGATACAGCCAACGGAGAGGGGGCATTTATGCGACATGCTACACTGATCAAACACACGTTAATGGGAGCAGGCATCACCGGAGCCGTGATCGGGATCACGCTGATCCTGCTGGCCCTGAATCTGACTCCGGTCCGGCGCGTGGTCCAGGCGCAGGATATATTCGCCAACTCGTTCACCTCGCAGGATGAAACGCTCACCTTTGCTTATCCGTTGGGATGGCTGGTCAAGGAACAACCGGACGAACACATCATCCGCATCACGACCAGCGAAACGTTAGCTTACCGGATGATCACCATCCCCACCGCGACGGACCTTGCCTCGGAAACGCTGATCACGCTCTATCTGCCCGATTATGTCCTCTACGCCACTGACGATGATCCGGTCACGTTTGCCGAACAAACCGCGACACGCGACAATGCGCTGGCAGCCCTGGAAAGTGTGCTGGTGTGGATCGCCACCGGTAGCACGCTCAACAAGCCCTACATGACCACGATCAACGATCACCCGGCAGCGCTAGCGACTGGTTCGTCGTTCGATCTGATCCAGGACATCTGGGGCGTGATCGAGTTTGACGAGCATTATCTCGTGTTCAGCGCGCGCTATGGCGGCGAAACCTTCGCTACGGAAGATACCGTCTTCGATCTGCTCGCCACGCTGGACTATACGCCAGAGGATGACGAGTTAACGCCAGTCGGTTGGCTCTGCTGCGGCGCATGGGTCTTGTGGATCGGCACATTGGTCATCGTCATCGGGGGCAGCATCCGCGAATATGCGACGCGAGATCGCAGCGTCGAACCCGCCGCCCCGATCATTAATCGCACCAAATCCATGTTCCGTTTTGCGCAAGCTTTGATGATCCTGACGCTGATCGGCTCGGTGATGCTGACCTGGTTTATTTATGAGGACAACGGCGATTTTGCCGGAATCATCTGCTCGGTTCCTTTTGTCTTCCTGGTCGCCGTGATCCTGTACTTCCGCCGCCGCGTCTATCAATGGTCCCTGACTGCCAAAAGCCGCAAAAAACACGGGATGGCGGAGCAGTTGGACGAGTTCGGTTTGCCGGAAATTGTCCCGGTGGATGGATCCGAATACCATGTTGAATTTGATAATGTGTTTAGTGCGCCATTTGATCAAGGATTGGCTGGCCCAGCGCAAACTGATGATCATCCGCCGCAAATTCCTGTGCCATCTGTCACACCGGATCGCGGCACACCCCCCCCGCAAGCAGAGAACATGCGCTCCGATCACGAAGCGATACGCGGCGTGATCCAGCAAGTGATCGATCAACCGCAGCCGTTAACCGCCGTGATCACCCATCCGGCATCGGGGCGTTATGTGGAATTGCACGGCGGCGGCGCGACCACGCTGGAATTGGATTTGCCTGTCGAAAAACTCAGCGCGGAGGAACAAAAACGCGCCGTCACCGCGTTTGAACGACTGCATCTGAAAAATGTGGCGGGGCGATTCTCGCGGGATATGATCGTCCAACTCGAACCGGACACCGCCCGCGCCGCCTGGGTCGTATTGGAAATTTTGCAGGTGGTCTATGGCCTGCCCCCGGCAGTCGAGGTGCGCGTGGAATTTCGGCCTTAGGGGGTGCATGAATAACCTCACCTCACCCCCCAGCCCCCTCTCCAGGCGCTGGAGAGGGGGAGTCAGGTTAGCTCCATCTCCCCCTCTCCACCGGGTGGGGAGGGGGTTAGGGGGAGGGGTAAAAAATCGATGACAACTCGTTCGTGGACCCGGCGTTAGGGCCTGGTTTTGTTTTCGCTGGCGCGTATGATAGAATGGGAACGGCGGCGCGCGTGCTACAATAAAAATTGTTTGGTTAATTTTGCATTCGTCAGCTAAATAGCAATATTTTCCATCTACCACGCCATTTGTTATACTAACCGCCGTTCGCAAGTTAATGGTAAACTTGTTTCTGGTTGCATCCGAGTTGAGTTGGAGGGTGCTTTTAAATATGTCTTTACATCCCTGGATTTTTATTGGCTTGTTTTTTATAGCTTCCGCCGCGCTGCCATCGGTAGCCATCGGCGCAAACTGGCTGCTCGGCCCCAAACGCCCCAACAGTGTCAAGCACGAACCGTATGAATGTGGTGTCGAGATGGTCGGTTCGCCCTGGGCGCAGTTCCGTGCCCAGTGGTACGTCTTCGCCCTGGTCTATGTGGTGTTTGACGTGGAAGTGGTCTTCCTGTTCCCCTGGGCCTATGCGTACAATTCACTGGGGCTGTTTGCGCTGTTTGAGGTATTTGTCTTCATCGCGCTGCTGCTGGTCGCGCTGTGGTACGTGGTGCGCAAAGACGCGCTGGAATGGTCGTAACGTTATACATTGTAGGGGAGGGTTTGCAAAGTCGCCCCTACAAAAAATCTCTTTTTGTGGAGATGGTTATATGACAGGACTTTTTGAAAATATTGTATCGCACGGATGGGCGGTCTTTCTCGCCAAGCTGATCGGCGCGTTCGTCGTCGGCACGGCGGGGTTGCTCTGGACGCTGATCGGCATCTGGTTTGAACGCAAGGTCGCCGGACGCTTTCAGGACCGGCTGGGGCCGAACCGCGTGGGCCTGGGGCCGAAAGGCCGGTTCAATCTCTCGTACAAATTTGGCTGGGCACAGTCAATAGCGGACCTGATTAAAATATTTCTAAAAGAAGATATCCGCAACACGGGCACAGATCGGTGGACGTTCAATCTGGCCCCGATCATGGTCACGATGTCGGTGGTCTTGCTGTGGGCGGTCATCCCGTTCAGCGATGGTTGGATCGGCACCGATTTGAATGTCGGGGTTGCCTATCTCATCGCGGTGGGCGGTATTGGTACGATTGGCGTGATGATGGCCGGTTGGGGCAGCAATAATAAATACTCGCTGCTGGCTGGCTTCCGCTCGGTGGCACAGTTGATCAGCTACGAAATCCCGATGGTGGTCGCGCTGCTGGTCCCCGTTTTGATGGCCGGATCGATGAGTACACAAACCATTATCCGCCAGCAGTACATCGCGTTCATGTTCGCGGTCCCCATGACGCTGCTGATTTTCCTGATCTCCGGGCAAGCGGAAAATGGGCGCGGCCCGTTTGACCTGCTCGAAGGCGAATCGGAAATCGTCGCCGGGTTCCACGTTGAATACTCCGGTATGAAATTCGGCATGTTCATGGTCAGCGAATTCTTGCACGCCTTCACGCTCGGCCTATTGACTGCGATCCTGTTCATGGGCGGCTGGCGCATCCCGTTTGTGCCGCTCGATTGGGTGCAAGAGGGGAAGTATCTCGGCT
Source organism: Anaerolineae bacterium (assembly GCA_016929355.1). GTDB lineage: Bacteria > Chloroflexota > Anaerolineae > Aggregatilineales > Aggregatilineaceae > JAFGJA01. The sequence continues at coordinate 5,600 of JAFGJA010000254.1, forward strand.
CCTTTATTTGGAATCTGCTCGGCTTCGTGATGCTGTTGAGCAAGGCCATGATCGCCTACTTCGTCCTGATCTGGGTCCGCATGACGCTGCCCCGCCTGCGCATTGATCACCTGCTGAACTTCAACTGGAAATTCCTGGTTCCCCTCAGCCTGATCAATTTGCTGGTCGTGGCGTTCGTCTGGAAAGCGATCCCCGGCACGGACGCGATCAACAGCTTTGCCGATGCTTTCATCCCGTCGGTGGTGCTGCTGATCGTGAACATGGCGATGTTCCTCGGCGTAGGCGCAGTGTTGGCCGATAAGGGGCGTCAGGAACGGGCACGGGTGGCAGCGCGCGTTTACCCGGAAACGGTGGAAGCCGCCCCTACAAATTAAAGAGGTATATACCCTAACATTCATGGAGGGGTTTTAAGTGACAGTTGAACTACTGGTATTTTTGATTTTGAGCGCGCTCACGCTGGGCGGCGGTATGTTGGTCGTCACGACGCGCAACCTGTTTCACGCCGGTCTGTATTTGATGATCAGCTTGTTCGGCGTGGCGGGTCTGTTTGTGCTGCTGACTGCGCCCTTTCTCGGCGTGGTGCAGGTCATCGTCTATATTGGCGCGATTGCCATCCTGATCATGCTGGCGATCATGCTCTCGCCCAACATCACCAACCTGCCCAACCCCTTCACGGCGCAATGGCCGGTGGGGGCAGCGCTGGCGGTGATCTTTTTCGTCATGCTGATCACGGTGGTCACGCCGGTCATGAACGAACTCGGCGCGGATGATTGGGTCAACTCGGATCAACTCACGGTTGATACCGCCGGTGATGTGCCCGCCGATGGCATTGCCACGCTGGGCGAAGAACTGGTCGATCCGCACAAGTATATGCTGCCGTTTGAGGTCGCGTCGGTGCTGCTGATGGCGGCGATGATCGGCGCGGTGTTGTTGGTGCATCCCGGCAAACAGGCAGAAGACGTAATCGAAGATGTGGCATAGAAACCCCTCCCCCTAACCCCCTCCCCGTAGACGGAGAGGGGGGATAAGGTTAAACCTGACTCCCCCTCTCCGTGCATGGAGAGGGGACCGGGGGGTGAGGTTAGCTAAAAGGAAAAGCATATGGTTCCTTTGTGGTTATATTTAGCGGTGGCGGCGGCCCTGTTCAGCATTGGCATGTTCGGCGTGCTGACCCGGCGCAACGCTATCGCCATTTTGATGAGTATTGAACTGATGTTAAACGCGGTCAATATTAATTTGGTCGCTTTCTGGCGCTATCAGGAGAACCCCGCTAACCTGAGCGGGCAAGTCTTTGCGATTTTTGTCTTCGTGGTCGCGGCGGCGGAAGCGGCAGTCGGCCTGGCGCTGATCATCAGCATCTACCGCAACCGCCAATCGGTCATCGCGGAAGATGTGGACGTTATGAAGTGGTAGTCGAAAGTTATTGGTGATTAGTGATTAGTTATTAGTCTTCGGTTGTTTGACGTTTCTCTGCGCACGAAGATCACGCCGCGAGACAGCAAACTAACAACTAAACAACTAACAACTAACAACTTCAACTAGGATTGCTTATGGACGTAAATTGGTTTAACGCAAACTACCTCCCCTGGCTGATTCTGTTCTTCCCGCTCCTCAGCACGGCGATCATCATGCTGGCGACGAATCGCAGTGTGGTGGCGAGCCAGGCGGTAGCGGCAGGAGGGATCGGCCTGTCGTGGGTGCTGAGTCTGCTCTTATTCGCCAAGACGGTCTGGACCACGGATAAGGCGCTCGGACAAGACATTTTTGGGAGCCAACTCGATTGGATGGACATCGGCCCGTACACCTTCCGTATGGGCGTGGCGGTTGATCCGCTCACGGCGTACATGCTGCTGATGGTTCCGCTCGCCTGCCTGATGATTTTCATCTACTCGATAGGCTATATGCGCGGCGATCCCAAAAACGCACGCTTTTTCGGCTATCTGTCGCTGTTCGCGGGCGGGATGCTCACGCTCACCGTGGCGGATAACTTGCTGCTGCTGTTCATCGGCTGGGAAGTGATGGGCTTCTGTTCCTACTCGCTGATCGGCTTCTGGGCGCACAAAAAATCCGCGATGGAAGCGGGCGTCAAAGCCTTTATGACCACCCGTGTAGCAGATGTCTTCATGCTGGTCGGGATCGGTTATCTGTTCGTGATGACCGGGACGATTGACGGGGTTGCCAATCCAACGCTGAATTTCCGCGACCTGATGTACAACGTCCTGCCCGGCAGTGCGATTGATGCTGATAATCCCGCTTATGAGGTGGGCGATCCTGAAGCGGAAGCGGACGCCGAAGGCGAACATGCCGCCGATGCTGAAGAAAGTCACGGCGACGAACACGCCGTTGGCACAACCATCGTCGATAAGCTGACCGAGGTTGACGCCCCCTTATTCGGCGTGAGCGCAGCCACGCTGATCGGCATTTTGCTGCTGATCGGGACGGTGGGTAAAAGCGCGCAGTTCCCGCTCCACACCTGGCTCCCCGACGCAATGGAAGGTCCGACCCCCGTGAGCGCAATGATTCACGCGGCGGCGATGGTGTCCGCCGGTGTGTACATGCTGGTGCGGATGTTCCCGCTTCTCAGCGCCGGGGCCGACTTCCATAATTTTGATTACAACACGACCATGATCCTGATGGGCACGATTGGCGCAGTGACGGCGATTGGCGCGTCCATCCTGGCCGTGGGGCAAAACGACATCAAGCGCATCCTGGCCTATTCGACCATCAGCCAATTGGGGTACATGGTCGCGGCGTTAGGCATTGGCGCATGGGTCGCCGCCGCATTCCACCTGATCAACCATGCCTTCTTCAAAGCGCTGTTGTTCATGGCGTCCGGTTCGGTCATTCACGCGATGGAACACGGCGAACATCACGCCCATGAAGACGGGCATGAACACGCGCATCACGAAAAACCCGACGGTTTGATCATGGATTACTGCGCCCCGCCGAACAACATTCAGCGCATGGGCGGCTTGATCCATCGTATTCCCGTCACGGCGATCACGATGGCAATCGGCGGTCTGTCGCTGGCCGGGTTCCCGTTGATTACGGCGGGCTTCTGGTCCAAAGACGAGATCATCGCGGAAGCATGGCACGGCGCAGGCAGCGCCCCCTTCCCCGCATTCGTGTTGATCTGCCTGCTCTTTGGCGCGCTCCTGACCGCGTTCTATACCGCGCGCATGTGGTTCATGACCTTCTGGGGCACGCCGCGCTCGGATGCCGCCGCATACGCGGGTCTTGGTTCGCTGCGTAAGCAGTGGGTCGTCTTCTGGAACCGCCGCGCGATGAGCAAAGACACCAAACTCACGCAGGAACCGATCACGGCACGCGATAGGCTCTCCGCCAACCAGATGGAATTTCCGTTAGCGGTGTTGGCCTTCCTCGCCATTTTTGCCGGGTTCATCGGCATCCACGCCGATCTGGTCGGCAAGAACCCCTTGCACGATTTCCTCGCCCCCACCCTGCTCCATCACCCGGTAGCGATTGACTTCGACATCCTGCCGATGCTGTTCAGCATGGCGATTGCCCTGCTCGGCATTGGCGGCGGGTGGCTGCTCTACGGACGTAAGCCGGTTGAAAAGGGCGAAACCGATCCGGTGGAAGCGCAGTTAGGCCCGCAAGCGTGGTCACTGCTGCAAAACCGCCTCTATATCGACATCTTCTACCGCAAGTATTTGCTTGGCCCGGTGGAATGGTTCGTGTCGGCGGAAAAATGGGCGCTGCCCGGTGAAGAAGAAAAACCCGAAGACGAGCAAATTAAGGTCAGCCTCAGCGACTATATCGACAAAGGGATTATCGACGACATCCTCCACTGGATCGCGTCGGTCTTCAGCAACCTGGGCGAATTCTGCAAGCGCTTTAACACGGTGGTGATCGATGGTTTTATCGATGGCGTCGTGTATAAGATCGGTGACTTCGCGCGCTGGTTCCGCCAGACGCAAACCGGGCGTGTACAGCAATACCTGCTGTTCGTGACGCTGGCGCTGCTGGCAATTGGCACACTGTTAATTATTCAGGTGCGGTAAACTATGACTGATGTTCTTTCATTAGACGTTTTAACGACACTGATTTTACTGCCCATCGTCGGGGCGGCGCTGGTGTTCATCATCCCGGCCAGCCAGAAACGGCTGGCACGCTGGACCGCGCTCGGTATCAGCGTTGTGGTGATGTTCATGGCGCTCGGCATCTTCTACAATGTGCAGAACGATCCCCCCGCCGCCGGTGAATGGGCGTTCGAAGCGCAGGCCGAATGGTTCCCGCAGATCAACGCCTCGTGGCATGTGGGTGTGGATGGCCTCAGCGCGGCGATGGTGCTGCTGACGGGTATTCTCGTCCCGTTCGCCATCCTGATCGCGTTTGAGGATGACCGCAACGTCTCGCAGTATATGGCGCTGTTCCTGTTCCTCGAAGCGGGCATGATCGGCGTGTTTGTCGCGCTGGACATGATGATCTTCTTCCTGTTCTGGGAGATCGGGCTGGTCCCGATGTACTTCCTCATCTTCCTGTGGGGCGGCGAGAACCGGCGTTATGCGGCGAATAAGTTCTTCCTCTATACGATGGCGGGTTCGCTCGGTTTGCTGCTGGCGACCCAGTTCATCGGTTGGAAGGTCGGCAGCTTCGATATTCCGGTGATGCTGCGCGATTGGCCGCTCATGGACTTCGATGACATCAAAATTTTTGGTTTCTGGCCCTGGAATGTGAAATACTTCGCGCTGCTCGGCTTTGCGCTGGCGTTCCTGATCAAGATGCCCGCGTGGCCGTTCCATACGTGGCTGCCTGACGCGCATACCGAAGCACCCACCGCCGGATCAATGCTGCTGGCGGGTGTCCTGCTCAAGTTGGGCGCGTATGGCTTCCTGCGGCTGGCGATCCCCCTCTTCCCGACGGAATGGATCATCCTGCGCGAGCCACTCGGCGGCGCGTTCGCCTTCAAGCTGGTGGATATAATCGGCTTCCTGGCGATGATGGGCATTGTCATGGGCGGGCTGGCGGCGTGGGGTCAAAACGACTTCAAGCGGCTGGTCGCCTATTCCTCGGTGAATCACATGGGCTTTGTGGTCCTCGGTTTAGCCGTAGCCGCGCTGATGTACGGCACGACCTGGGCCGACGCGCACAGCCGGACGCAGTTGGTCGCCGGAGTCGCCGGAATTGATACCGAGCAAGAATATGAAGGGGGGCTGTCCGCGAAGGTCAACGAAGTCTACCCGGCGGAGTTCCGCGAACAGGACACCCAAGACGCGCGCACGGCGTTAAACGGTGCGGTCTTGCAGATGTTCAATCACGGTCTGAGCAGCGCGGGTATGTTC
>JAFGJA010000255.1 GCA_016929355.1 Anaerolineae bacterium
CGTGGAGAGGGGGGCCAGGGGGGTGAGGTTAACAGCGCGGATTTATATGCCGAAGTGATCATTGTGGACTCCGCCAGCACGGACGGCAGCGCCTACATGCTGCGACATCGCTATCCCTGGGTGCGTTTGATCGAAGAAGCGGAAAATGTCGGGTTTACGCGCGGCAATAATATTGCGCTCGAAGCGGCAACGGGGCGGCATCTGCTGCTGCTCAATCCCGATACTGTCGTGCATGGCGCTGCGCTCAACATCCTGGTGGATTATCTGGATGAAAATCCCGATGTGGGCCTTGTGGGGCCGCGCGTGCTGAACGATGACGGATCGACGCAATCCACGCGCCGCCGCTTCCCGACACCGATCACCGCGATCTTCGAAAGTACGTGGCTGCAAGGAATCGCCCCGCAGCGTGTACTCGATAATTTCTACGTTAACGATATGCCCGACGATGACACCTTCGACGTGGATTGGGTGCAGGGCTGTGCATTGATGGCCCGCCGCGCCGTCTATGAGGAAATCGGCCCACTTGACGAAGGCTATGTGATGTACTCGGAGGAATTGGACTGGTGCAAGCGCGCCAAACTCGCAGACTGGGATGTAGTGTATGTGGGCGATGCGGAGATCACGCATTACGGCGGCAAAAGCACCGAGCAAGTGCAGGCGAACAAGCACATCTATTTCCAGCAGAGCAAAATCCGCTACTTTCGCAAATATCACGGCGCACTGATCGCGTTTGCCTTGCGTCTATTTTTACTGGTAAGCTATCTTGCTCAGATCGCGCAGGAAGGGCTTAAAGCGCTGGTCGGACACAAACGCGCCATGCGGCTCGAACGAATTAACGTGTACCGGCAGGTAATCCGCGCGTTGGCACAGCGAAATCGCGTAAGTTAATGAGCAATTTTGAGTAAATCAAACATACGTTGTGAGTGGTGAGTTTTGAGTCGTGAGTCAAAACAAATAGATTCCGCGTGATCATGTTAGACGCATTTGTATTGTTTCCTCCAAACTCAAAACTCCTGACTCAAAACCAAACACTAATCACTCTAAACCACTGAAAGAAACCCTATGCGAATTGGACAAATTACCGGCGAATACCCCCCCATGCAAGGCGGCGTCGGCGCATTCACCCACGAACTCTGTCGCGCCCTGACCGATCTCGGTCATGAGTGCTTTGTTTTCACCGATCACAAAGCGGCCAACGCCCACCACACCGATCCCGCCGCGCACGTCACCGCCGACGCGCATACCTGGAGCTGGAGCACACTGGGGCGGATTCGACGCTGGGCACAGGCGCAAAAACTCGACGTGGTGAATATTCAGTATCAAGCCGCCGCGTTTAATATGTCGGCGTTCATCCACATTTTGCCCATGCGCCTGGATAATGTGTGCGTGGTCACGACCTTTCACGATCTACTCGTCCCGTACCTGTTCCCCAAAGCGGGACCACTACGCTATCAAGCCGTGCTGACGTTGGCGCGCAGCAGTGACGGCGTGATCGTCACCAATCGCGGCGATGAGGATCGGTTATCCCTGGAAAAAACGATAGCCAACCTGGAACATATTCCCATCGGTTCGAACATCAGCGCGGCCTTGCCCCAAAATTACGAACGCGAGGCATGGCGCGCGGCGCAGGGCTACGCGGTTAAGGACTTGGTAATCGGCTATTTTGGCTTTCTGAACGCGAGCAAAGGCATTGATACACTGCTGCAAAGTATCAAGATGGCGCGCGACAAAGGCATCCCGGCAAAACTGCTGATGATCGGCGGGCGCACCGGGGCCAGCGATCCGACCAATATCGCGTTTGCCAACGAGATCGATCAACTGATCGAAGACCTCGACTTGAGCAAACATATTCGCTGGACCGGCTTTGTGCCCGATGAAGAAGTCAGCGCGCACCTGACCGCCGCCGACCTGATCGCCCTGCCCTTTCGGGATGGGGTATCCTTCCGGCGCGGGAGCCTGATGGCGGCCTTAGCGCACGGCTGCCCGATCATCACCACCCAGCCGCAGGTCGATCTACCCGATCTGGTTGCCAACCGCCACGCGCTGCTCGTTCCGCCCGATTCGCCGACTGCGCTCTGTATTGCCATCGAAGATTTAGCGGATAACGCCGATCTGCGCACGGAATTGGGGCGTAATGCGCTGGAACTCGCCCAAGCGTTCACCTGGGATACGATTGCGGCGCGTTCGGCGGCCTTGTTTGAGAAACTGCGATGCACATGAGTGCCTCTCAAGAAAACCAACTTGGCTCCCCCTCTCCGCATGTGGAGAGGGGGCCGGGGGGTGAGGTGTTCGGCTGGATTATTGCCGCGCTGATCCCCCTGCTCGGCATTCTGCCCACCTTCGGGCACGGCGTCATTGCCACCGCCGATGGTCCGTATCACGTCCACCGCATCCACGCGATGGAAATCTTGCTGCGTGATGGGCAGTTCTGGCCGCGCTGGGTGTCCTACTTTCATCTCGGCTTCGGCTATCCGGTATTCAATTTCTACCCGCCGGGCGTATCCTATCTGGGTGGCATTCTGGCGGTGATCGGGCTGGATGCAGCTACCGCGTTTAATATCGTGGCGGGGCTGACCTGGATCATTGGCAGTGTGGGCATGTACGCCTTAGCGCGCGATCTCATGCCGCGCCCCGGTGCGATCCTGGCGGCGCTGCTGTGGAGCTACGCCCCGTCGCGGCTGCATGAGGTCTGGTTTCAAGGCGGACTGGCGCAGATGATGAGCGCGGCGTTTATGCCCTGGTTTTTCGCGGGACTTGTGCACGCGGCACAACATCCAACCCGGCGCGCAGTGCTGGCGATTGCGCTCCCGTTAGCGGCGATCATCCTGACGCACATCCCCATGACGTATATCACGGCGCTGTTCGGCGCTCCGGCGGCGGTGGTGTTGCCGGTTTATTTTCACCGCAGAGAGCGCCAAGAACGCAGAGAAACAGCCCCTCCCCCCTCCCCCCTCCCCATCCGAGATGGAGAGGGGGAGAATGCAGGGGCAATTACCGCTTCGCCACAAGAATCCCCCTTACAACCGGGCGCAAACAATCCTGCTCCCCAACCTAATTCCCCCTCTCCAGGCGTGGAGAGGGGGTTAGGGGGTGAGGTCATACGCCGCTACCTCACCATCGCGGCGGGCATTGTGCTCGGTGTGGGCCTCGGCGCGATCTTCCTCGTGCCAATGGCGCTCGAACTGCAATACATCCAGGGACTCAACGAAACCGGCGAAACGATCAGTTTCCTGAAAGATCGCTTCCTGACACTGGCTGAGGTTTTCGATCCGGTCCACGCGCCGGATCAAACCGACCTGACGCCCAATGCCCCGGTCACATTGGGACGAGTCGGCGGGCTGTTCGCGCTCGTGGGCGTGATTGCTCTCCTCCGGCGCAGACGTTTCGCGCTGGCGGGGATACTCGCGGCGGCGCTCGGTTTTACGATCTTCATGCTGCTGGCATCCTCGCTGGATGTCTGGCTGACAATCCCCTATTTCCAACAACTCCGTTTTCCCGAACGTCTATTACGCGCCGGATCGATCTGGTTGGCGCTGTTGGGCGGATCGAGTCTGCTGCTTTTGCCGGAACGTTGGCAGTACAGGACACAATGGCTAGCCCTATGGATTGCGCTGCCAGTGGCATTATCCGGCACGCTGTCTATGACCTACGGCACAGGATCGTTTATCGAGATGGACCATCTGACCGCGCTGGATGAAATCACCTTTGAGCAGCGCACGCGCATCTGGGGCACAACCAGCTATGATGAATACGATCCGATCTGGGGCGAGCATATCCCCCGCCCCGCCACCGTGCCCGAACCGGAAGAATACATCACCGATCCGTTGCGGATTGTGGTGTACCGTAATGACGTGAATAATTTTTACCCGCATTTGCAGGTCGAAGAATTGGATACCGCCACGATCAAAGTCACGCTCACGCAAGATCACGCGATCCGCTTCCACCAATATTACTATCCCGGTTGGCACACCACACTAGACGAGGAAACCGTGCCCGCGCGTGCCGAACCCCGACTCGGATTGCTGACGATTGACGTACCCGCCGGGGAACACCTGATCACGCTGGATTATACGGGCACAGACGCGCAGCACGCCGGGGCGATTCTGTCGGGGATCAGTGTGGTGATCGTGATCGGGCTGCTGGGCGCGAAAGTTGTCACCAACCGTAGAGGCGATTCTCAGCCTCACCCCTCATCCCCTGCGCCGCATGACAAACCCCCTCCTTTGCTTTCTCCCCCATGCATGGGGGAGGTTAGGTGGGGGTTAGAAGAAATCGCGCTGATCGCCGCCATCGTGATCGTCACTCTAACCAACGCCGCGATCATCACCCCCCATACGAGGTGGTTCCGCCAGCAATCGCCACCGGATCAGCCCACCGCGATGACCACCCCCGTCCACGCCACCTTTGGCGATGCGCTCGAACTGCTTGGTTATACACTGCACGATCACCATGCCGTGCCGGGCAAAAAATACGAACTCACGCTGTTTTGGCGCGCGGCGCAGCCCGTCACCGTCCCCTATAAAGCCATCGTGCAGATCGTGAATCAGGACATTACCGGCGCGTGGGCCTCTAACGAGCAGTCATTCGCCAATAATGCTAGCGGGTGGACGCCGGAGAATTTCGCCAGCGATGCCCGCGCATTAAACGTCTTCGCCACCGCGCCCCACGAGACAGGCCGGATCATGGTGCAACTGATCGACATGAACACCGGGCAGCCCATCCCCCTGGCCGATGGATCAACCATGCTGCTGCTGCCGGATACGGTGCGTATTCAGGCCGGCAGCCTCTTAGATTGGCTGCGGTGAGCAAAACATTTTGCAAATCGAAGCAACACCCTTACAATTTTGTCAGATTTGCCGCCCGGCGGCTTTGTTTTCTCAAGGAGAAAAAAATGAAACGCTTCTATGTCGTATTGACCCTGCTTGCACTCCTGATCCCCTTCACGGTGATGGCCCAGGATGATGCCGAGTTTGAAACGTATACGAGTGAGGATGGTCTGCTAACGGTTGACTATCCGGCAGAGTGGGGTTTTTCTGTACCGGAAGATGTCCCTTTCCCCTCGATTGCTTTCATTTACGGGGAAAATGGTGTTGAGCGGTTCGAAGCCGATGAAGATATGCAGTCCGGCGATCAGGCGATGATGCTGCTGCTTATGCCGGACGAATTTCTGGGTTATATGGGCCTCAGCGTTGACGCCTACGAGAGCTTTGCGGACTTCGCCTATGTCACCGTTTCCAGCATCATGGCTCCCGATGAAACCGATCCCCCCGAATATGCCGCAGCCCTGGTTGTTGGCGAGGGCGAGGAAATCACGCTGGCCGACGGAACCCCCGCCGCTTATGTGCCCGTTTCCGATCATGATTCGGACGGCGCGTTCATCATCTATGCGCTGCATGATGACCTGTACGCCATCTTCAAAGTCGATGCGTACCTGGAAGAATACACCGATGAACTCGCTGCGTTGGGCCAGCAGGTTGCCGAAAGCGTCAGCTATGAAGGCACAGCCACCGATATTATCACCGCGCTGATGAGCGGTGGCGTTGAAGATGCGATGGGTGAGGATGACGATACCGCCACTGACGAAACATCCAGCAGCGAGGGGCTTGACGGTGAAGCGCTGGTTGCCGAACGCTGTACCGTATGCCATACGGCAGATCGCATTAATAACGCCGAAAAAACGGGTGACGAATGGGCCGAAACCGTAGACGAGATGATCGGTTTCGGGGCCATATTGACGGACACCGAACGCGACGCCGTGATCGCGTATTTGTCGGGGATGTAATCCCCGTTCGTTTTTCGTGTGAAATCTCTTCGGGCGACCAAACAAGGTCGCCTTTTTATTTTATTTTTACCGCACCTATTCTTCTTTTTTATATTAATTATATTATAATTAAAAATATCTGATAATTCCTTCGTGCCGAGGGGAGACTATTATTTTCTCACCACAAGGAGAAAACAATGAAAAAACGTATTTTTGTTCCCGGTCTCGTATTGGTATTCGTCCTGGCGTTGACCCCTTTATTGGTTCTGGCTCAAGATGACATTGAATTTGAAGAATTTGTCACCGAAGATGAAATGCTCACCCTATCCTACCCCAGCGAATGGGTGCATGAGGCGGATACTGGCTTCTTCCCCACCTTCATGGCGGGCACTACCGAACACGCTTTAGCCCAGATGAACGAAGATGTATTGATGCCCGATTCGGGCGACATCATGTTGTTTGTGATGGTCGTGCCAGTTGATATTTTGGCTGAAGCGGGACTGGAACCCGACAATGATCTCGCGCTGGCTGAATTGACAACGTTACTGAGCGGTATGTTCCTCGAACCGGACGATCCGGACTCAGACAACCAGCCCGAATTTGCCGAAGCCGCCGAAGTTGAACTGGATGACGAACTGGTCGTAGGTCAGATCGAATTCATGGATAATTACCTGCATGGCGTATTTATGCTGCGCGAACTCGATGAGGCGTTATTTGTGATTACGTTGGTCGGCACGCCGCTCGATGAATTCAACGAGAATGTTGTCGCCATTGGTGAACAGACCATCAGCAGCGTGGCGTATGCCGGGACGCGCGAAGACTTACTGGCGGCGATCATGGCCGGTCCGCAAGTCGAGGATGCGCCCGAAGGGGCGATGGCTGCCGATCTGGATGGCGCGGCGCTCGTCGCGGAACGCTGCACGATCTGCCACACGGCAGACCGCATTAATAATGCGGAAAAAGATGAAGCAGGTTGGACCGCCACTGTTGATCGCATGATCGGCCACGGCGCGCAGTTAAATACGGCGGAACGCGACGCCGTGATCGCGTATTTGTCGGGGATGTAACATTTGCCAGACTCCCCCTCTCCAGGTCTGGAGAGGGGGCCGGGGGTTTACCCTTTGCATACACGCATAATTTCACTATACAACAAAACTCAAGGCTGGGGGGGGCGCACCGGTCCCCTGGCATATTCTATTCTGGCAAGGCGGACGCTGAAAAATCAGTCACCAACGGCGGAAACGGCTTCCAGTTCCGATGAATCGCGCACACTCAGACCATAACCTTCCTCGGCGCATTCATCTTCCAGACAGCGAATCTCGGAAGGCAGCACAAGGAAGACAATCGTCGCCGCCACCGCCATCACCACCGCCGAGATGATCATCGCCTCGGCCATGCCGTTAGCAAACGCGGCGTTCGCCACATCCACGATCTGCTGCGCGATAGGATTGTTGACAAGCGCGCCAGTGGCGGGGTCGAGGCTCATGCGCTGCGCGACAATGTGCGCGCCCTGGATACTGCTGCTCACTGCCTCATACGCCCCCGGAGCCTGATCCGCCGGGAGAAGCGCCTGCAAACTGGCAACCTCGTCCAGATAAACGCTGTTCATCAAGGTTCCCAACACCGCCACGCCCAACGCGCCGCCAACCTCGCGTGTTGTATCGTTCATAGCGGACCCGACCCCGGCCTTACGACGCGGCACTGATCCCATGATCGAATTCGTCGCGGGACTCATCGCCGTACCCATCCCCGCCGACATGACAATCATGCCCGGCAGCAGCTTGGAATAGGCGATCCCGGCTTCGACGGTCTGCGAGAGGATGAACATCCCGGTAGCCGCCACCAGAAAACCCAGCCCACCCGTGAGCTTCGTCCCCAACCGGGCCGCAACCCGCGCCGACATCCCCGCCGTAATCATGATCACCACTGAGATCGGGAACAAACGCAGCCCGGCTTGCAGCGCGGTATAACCCAGCACCGACTGGAAAAGCTGGCTCATGGCGAAAAATGCGCCAAACATACCAAACATCATTAGCGTCATCGCCACATTTGCGCCCGTAAAGGAAGGATTGCGGAACAGGAACATCGGCAGCATGGCGTTTGACGCGCGGCTTTCCCAGATGCCGAACAGGACCAGCAGCACACCCGCCGCGATCAGTGATTGGACTACATGAGCCGCTTCCCACCCATCGACACCCGCTTCGATGATGCCGTAAACGAGCAGGAACAGCGCGGCAATCGACAGCAGCACACCAGTATAATCCGGGGAGGGCGCGTGTTCATCGCGTGATTCTTCAAGGAAGAAATGCCCGCCAATCAGCGCCGCAGCGACAACGGGCAAATTGACAAAAAAGACCGAGTTCCATTCATAATGTTCCAGCAGCCAACCACCCAACAACGGCCCGACGCCAATCCCCAAACCGAAGATCGCTGCCCACAGCGCAATCGCCTGGGCGCGTTCTTTCACGTCATCAAACGTCGCCGTGACCAACGACAGCGTGGCGGGCATGATCATCGCCCCCCCAAACCCTAACAGCGCACGCGCCACGATCAACGTTTCGGTAGATTTCGAGAGCGCGGCCATCAACGAAAAGACGCCAAACCAGATCACGCCGAATTGCAGCACCCGCTTGCGCCCGATGCGGTCCCCCACCGAACCCATCGTCAGCAGCAGCGCCGCAAACACGAGAATGTAAGAGTCCACAATCCATTGTAGATCGCTTTGGCTTGCGCCGAGGTCCGTCGAGATCGACGGCAGCGCCACGTTGAGAATCGTATTATCCAGGCTGATCACCAACAGCGAGACACAGATAAACAATAACCCCATCCAGCGATTAGGGCGTTTTTTCTTTTCCACGTTTTCTTTCTTGGGTTCCATTTGATACTCCCTGGCTCTACAAGTTATGTTGATGCAATATGCTTTAACTTAACTAGCGTTCACTAAGTTAAAAGCCCCCAAAAAAAGATCGGATAATTCAAGCTAAGAATTATTCCGATGCAGCTATAAAAATTATTACGTTAATTCGCGCATATAAGTTTCAATCTCGTCCAGAAAAGCCGCGCGCTGTTCCGGCAAGACATTGGCGACATCAACCAGATTGAACCACTTGTAATGCTGTATGCCGCAAAAACCAAGAATCCCCCGGCATAACACAGCTTCCACCGCAGTATGGATCACTTGCGGCGCGCCCATCGTCGTGATCACGGTTGCACCCGTGATATGAGTCAGCAAAGGCGTGGCATCAGCTTCGGTGAAGGCCCAATCCGGCAAAAACACCTTGTCGAAGAAGCCCTTCAGCAGCGCGGGCATAACCTCCCACCACACCGGAAAAATGTAGATCAGGTGTTGGGCTTGTTCGATCCGTTTTTGATATGCGCCCACTTTCGGATCGAGATAGCGCCCCTCGGTATACACGGCCAATTCATTGACACGCAGCACCGGATCAAAGTTCTCTTGGTGCAGGTTCAGCACATCCACCTCATGCCCCCCTGCCCTGAGCGTTTCGACCACACGCGCCAGAATCGCATGATTGAAGCTCTGCGACCAGGGATGGTCAATCGTCACCATCACGCGCATACAATCAATCCTTTAACACTCAACCTGACTCCCTCTCTCCATGCATGGAGAGGGGGTTGGGGGGTGAGGTCTACCGCCCCCGCGCCAGGCGATCTGCCAGCATCGTGATAAATTCACCCATTTCGACATTGATGTAATGACTAGTATCAATCGTCACAACCATGTGACTATAACCGAACAGCGTCAACACCAGCGTCGAGGCGATAAATTGCACTTCCACCTCATCCGCGACGAATCGACGAATTTGCCCAACTAAGGCGTCGCGGAACACGCGATGTTTCGTGTTGAGCAGCCCCCGTTCATCTTCGGTGAGCTTCGGGAACTCCGCCATGAGCCAGCGCATTTTCTCGCTCAACCGGGTCGCCGCCTTCGCCGCCAGATCACTCATGAAACAGACAATGAAATCATAAAGCGACGCCGCATCAGCGCATGTTTCCACACTGCCGATCAGGTCTGGCGCATTGCACAGCACCACGGTTTCCAGTAGTTCGCGTTTGCCCTCTTTGAAATGGTAATAGAGCGCGGCTTCGGTGCAACCGACCTCCTCCGCGATCTGGCGTACCGAAGTGGCATGGTAGCCTTGCGCCATAAACAAACGCGAGGCTACAGTGATAATCTGGTCGCGCCGGTTGATGCGTTCCGTCATGTGTTCACCATACTTAACGAGCGTTAACTATAGCAATTTTAGGAGCATGTGCGGTGATTGTCAAGAGCAAATTCAGGATTCACCACCAAAACACGGAGAACACCCAGTAAAAGTAACGTTATTATAGCGATTATAGCGTCTGCCATGCCTTAGTGACGAGTGATCCGTCAGCCGAGCGTAGCGTGTTCACCCTGGCAAACGATCCCCGCTTCCGGTACACTCCACGCGCAATCATATCGCTTGCATGTACCAATTTCGTACCCCCTGCGTTATGCGCCCTTGCTCCCCTCCCTGCTTGCGGGGAGAGGGCCGGGGGGAGGGGTCAAACACACATGGAACCAACCCGCACCCACCGCTATACCCTGCTGCTGATCCTGGCCGGATTCACGATCCTCGCCACGATCTACAGCCTCGTCACGCCGGTCTTTGAAGCGTCCGACGAACTGTGGCATTACCCGATGGTGAAATACATCGCCGATCACAACTTTGGTTTGCCCGTGCAGCGCGCCGGACTCAGTGATGCCGAAGCGCCCTGGCGTCAGGAAGGGAGCCAGCCGCCGCTCTATTATATGCTCGGCGCGGCGCTCACCTGCTGGATCGATACCGACGATATGCCGGACGTGCGCCGCCTGAATCCCCA